>NZ_JBIUCP010000004.1:0-126886 GCF_044538765.1 Acinetobacter sp. ABJ-A23_2 | reverse complement strand
TTATAAAATAAAACTAAATAAAGCATGTGTTTCGAAAACTGACCTCCTTACTTGTACGGCAGAGACTAATTATTAAGTAAAAATGCTTAGCTTCACTACAAAATTTTATTCTTCTTAAGAATTAATCTATTGATTCATAACATTTTAAAAAAAAAGTTGACTAAATTAGTCCTTTTTTCAACATTTTCTATTGTCATGCCCTTGTAATTTTTAAAATACACATCACTATAAAAAACATGGCAACCTCGTTGTCACTCATTAGGAGTGCCCATGTCTGAACTTATTATGAATGAAAAAACTGACTTAGAGCCTCAGGTTCCAAGTGTATTACCACTATTAGCCTTACGTGATGTGGTGGTTTATCCACACATGCAAATTGCGCTATTCGTGGGTCGTGAAAAATCGATCAATGCAGTTGATGTGGCTCGTAACAGTGACAATTTAGTATTTGTAGTTGCGCAAAAAGATTCGCTTACAGAAGAAATTGATCACGACAATTTATACCAGTACGGTACAGTCGCTAAGATTGTACAAGTAGTTAATCATGAAAATGATGAAAACTGCATTAAAGTACTTATTGAAGGCTTACATCGTTCTAAGCTCACAAAAATTATCGATGAAGATAGTTATTTGACTGCTGAACACGATTTAAGTCCAATGACTATTAATGTAGATAAGGCAACTCAAGAAACTCGTTTACAAGAGTTACGTAACTTATTTGCTCAATATGCAGAAGCAAAATTACGTAATGCACGTGAACTAGTTGCTGCTGCCAATAAAATCGAAGACTTATTGCAACTTATGTTCTTCGTAGCAACTCGTGTACCTCTAAATATTGAAATTAAACAGAAGTTTTTAGAGCACGATGAGTTTGAAGCACATTTGCAAGAGTTAATGAACTACTTGATGAATCAATCTGCTGAACAGCAAATTGAGCAAACTTTACATGACAGCGTAAAACGCCAAATGGAAAAGAACCAACGTGAATACTTTCTAAATGAAAAAATGAAAGTCATTCAACGTGAACTTTCTGATATGAATGGCGGTGCTGAAGATGACGTTGCTGAAATTGAGAAACGTCTTGCTGAAGCTGATTTACCTGAACACGTACGCAAAAAAGCTGAAGCTGAGTTCCGTAAACTTAAAGCAATGCAACCAGCATCTAGTGAAGCTGCCGTTGTACGTAACTATCTAGAAGTGATTTTAGATACGCCATGGAACAAAGCGAGCAAAGTCAGTATTAACTTAGCAAAAGCACAAGAAATTCTTGATGCTGACCACTATGGTCTTGATGATGTTAAAGACCGTATTGTTGAATATTTAGCTGTTCAATCTCGTGTGAAAAAACTCAAAGGACCTATCCTCTGTTTAGTAGGTCCTCCAGGGGTTGGTAAAACTTCACTCGGTGAATCAGTAGCTAAAGCAACAGGTCGTGAATTTGTTCGCATGGCGCTTGGTGGCGTACGTGATGAAGCAGAAATTCGTGGACACCGTCGTACTTATATTGGTGCGATGCCAGGTAAAATTGTGCAGTCTTTAACAAAAGTTGGCGTGAAGAACCCATTGTTCTTACTCGACGAAATTGACAAGATGGCGCAAGACTACCGTGGTGACCCAGCTTCTGCATTGCTTGAAGTACTTGATCCATCACAAAATAGTAAGTTCAACGATCACTATTTAGATCTTGATCTTGACCTTTCTGAAGTCATGTTCATCTGTACCGCAAACAGTATGAATATTCCAGAAGCATTACTGGACCGTATGGAAGTCATTCGTCTACCGGGTTATACCGAAGATGAAAAAGTAAACATTGCTGAGCGCTACCTTGTTCCTAAAGCAATTAAGAACAACGGATTACGTGCAAAAGAGTTAACAATTCATGAAGAAGCGATTCGTGACATTGTTCAACGCTATACACGTGAAGCGGGTGTTCGTAGTTTAGAACGTGAAGTTTCTAAAATTGCGCGTAAAGTGGTAAAAGAAGCGGTAAGTAAAAAGTCTAAAAACTTACAGCTTGACGTTACCTCTGCCAATCTTCCTGAATACCTAGGTCCACACAAATTTGACTTTGGTATGGCTGAAGATGAAGCACAAGTAGGCCGTGTAAATGGCTTGGCATGGACTTCTGTTGGTGGTGAGTTACTTACTATTGAAGTTGCAGCTGTTAAAGGTAAAGGTAAATTTATTACAACCGGTTCACTCGGTGACGTAATGAAAGAATCGATTACCGCAGCAATGACTGTAGTACGTACACGTGCTGACGAACTTGGTATTGAAGCATCTCGTTTTGAAGAAACTGATGTACACGTTCACTTACCTGAAGGTGCAACTCCAAAAGATGGTCCATCTGCTGGTTTAGCATTAACAACTGCACTTGTATCAGCATTTACTGGTATTGCGATTCGTCCAGATATCGCAATGACAGGTGAAACAAGTCTTGGTGGTCGTGCGATGCGTATCGGTGGCTTGAAAGAGAAACTTCTAGCTGCACATCGTGGTGGAATTAAGCTGGTCTTTATTCCTCAAGATAACGTTCGTGATTTGGCAGAGATTCCTGACAATGTGAAAGAAGGATTAGAAATTAAAGCTGTGAAAAGCATTGATGAAATCTTACCTTTAGCATTAACGGCAATGCCAAAGCCTTTACCTAAAACACCGATTGTAAAACCGGTAGAAGGCTCAAAAGCAGCGCGTCACTAATTTATAAAATAGAAAAAAGAGAGCTTTGGCTCTCTTTTTTTTGTTACATAATTTGATTGAAAAATATCCAACCTCCCTCATAATAAGAAGTGAGAGTAATTAATTTTATTATTTGCTCTTGTCTATCTTATGTCACAGATAGCCTTGTTTTTATTCTCTATGATCATCTGAACTCCAGACAGATGATCATTTGATCGCAGTCCAACACCATTTTTTGGACTGCGTTTTTTATGCCCACTTACTGCCCCGCAGTTATTGTCTCCTCAGGTATAATATGTCAGCTGTTTTGACTGAATAGACCACATGAAAATTCGTATTCTGACCATTGGTCAAAAAATGCCTGCTTGGGTACTTACTGGTTTTGAAGATTATTTCAAACGCATTCAACCTTTTGTCCAGACTCAAATGATTGAACTTCCAATGGCAAAACGGGGAAAAAATGACTCGGAAGCAGATATTTTAAAATACTGTCAACTTGAAGGTGAAAGTATTTTAAATGCTTTAAAGCCGAACGAGACACTCATTGCTTTAGAAGTAGGTGGACGTGAGCTCAGTACAGAAAAACTGGCTGATACCATGAAACAATGGATGCTTGAAGGTAATGATGTTGCATTGGCTATTGGTGGCCCAGATGGTTTGTCAGATCAAGTACGTAAAGCGGCTGCTTGGCATTGGTCACTCTCAAAACTTACTATGCCCCATCCTTTAGTACGTGTTTTATTAATCGAGCAGCTTTACCGAGCGATGAGCATTAATCATAATCATCCTTATCACCGTGCATAAAAAGAACAAACGTTTCATTTTAAGAACAATCCGTTGAAATCAGGATACTTTTAACATGTCCTGATTTTGGCATAATGACTATTATTCTGCTTTTCAACTCAGGTGTAATGAAATGGAACTACAAACCCTTCCCGGACTGTTTATTTCACATGGTTCACCCATGCTTGCACTTGATCCAGAACAAGTGGGTCCTGCTTTACACCGTCTTGGTATAAATCTACCTACTCCAAAGGCAATCATCGTGATGTCTGCTCATTGGGAAAGTAAAGCACTTGAAGTAAGTAGTTCGACTCGTCCGGAAACATGGCATGACTTTCGTGGTTTCCCACCAGAGTTGTACGAGATTCGCTATAGCGCACCTGGTCAACCAGAACTTGCCGAAGAAATATTGAAGTTATTGGCAGATGCTCATTTTGTTGCACATGCCAATAGTACTCGTCCTCGCGACCACGGTGTATGGATGCCTCTTTTACACATGTATCCAGATGCGGACATTCCCGTTGTTGAAATTTCTTTACCGATGACCTTAAGCGCACAAGAAATTTATCGGATTGGACAAACGCTTGCGCCTTTACGTGAAAAGCAAATTTTATTGATTGGTTCTGGAAGTATTACCCATAATCTTGCTGAGTTGTCTTGGCAAGGTGACAATTCAAAAGTTCCTGAATGGGCTTCAACTTTTAGAAATACTGTCGTTAATAAGCTTTCACATCAAGATTACGATGGCGTGTTGGAATGGCAATCACTGCCTTATATAAAACGTAATCATCCAACTCTTGAACATTTTGCACCTTTGTTTTTTGCTATGGGAACTGGTCATCGTTTTACGATTGTTCACAGTAGCTTCACAATGGGCTCATTGGGTATGGATATATATCGTTTTGATTAATTTTTAGGAAATACCCCGTTTTTCGCGGGGTATACCATTATTTTTATGAAAAATTCGAATAATTTACAAACTTATACATTTTGAAAACCGAAACAATCATATGTTTACATTTTCTTTTTTTAAGAATGTTTTAAGCTTAGTGCTGTTGTTTTTTTACTTGAAGTTTTTTAAATGAAAATTAAATATTTAATTCTTGCGTTGTTACCTTTTTCTTTGATGGCGTGTCAAACAGTTTCAAACACTCAAGCTCCAATTGTATCTGAGCAACAACAAAATCTTGCAGCAACTTTAAGTGAATATGCTTGGACTTATCAAAATGTAAAAGCATCTAAGCCACTTGTTCTTAACTTTAATGCAGATGGTAAATTAGCAATTAACACAGGTTGTAATGGTCAAGGTGGTACTTGGAAAGTTGAAGGCAACCAACTTGTAACCTCTCCTCTTGCATCAACAATGATGGCTTGCCAAGACGATTTAATGAAACAAGAACAATTGTCTAATAGCATCTTTAGTGAAGCAAAATTGCCAATCGAAATTAGTAATAGCAATGGTCAGGTAATTTTAAGCGTGACAGATAAAGCGGGTCAAAAGCATATTTTCCAAGGCGTAAAAGCAACTAATACTCAAGCTTTAACTGATTACTCATGGTCATACCAACCTGAAAATACTAAAAAGCCGATCGTTCTTAACTTCACAAACGACCGTTTATCTATTGCAACAGGTTGTAATCGCCAAGGTACTACTTGGAAAGTTGAAAACAATACCATCGTAACTGCTGATGTAATGTCAACTATGATGGCGTGTGAACCTGCGTTAATGAAACAGGAACAATTCTCTAGCAGCCTGTTCCAAAAACGTGCGATTCCATTCGAACTTAATACAACAAATGCTGATCAACCAACATTAACTATCGTTGATGCTCAAGGTCAGAAATATACTTTCACAGGTAAAATGACACCTGAAGCAAAATACCAGTCTGAAGGTAAAACTGTTTTCCTTGAAGTAGCACCAGAAACTAAATCTTGTACGGGTGTTGCGCCACAAACTTGCTTGCAAGTTCGTGAAGTTAAATATGATGACAAAGGCGTAAAAACTTATGCCGACAAAAACTGGTCATTATATTATGGTCAAATCGAAGGTTTTGAACACAATCCAAACCAACGCGTAATCTTACGTGTAAAACGCTTTGAAGTGAAAAACCCAGCAGCAGATCAATCTAGCCAAGCAGATGTGTTAGATATGGTTGTAGAGCAAGAAATGGTTAAAAAGCCTAAAAAATAATTTTTAGACTAAAAAAATCCGATGCTTTTGCATCGGATTTTTTATTTCTACAATTAATAAATACCTTGTGCAAGCATCGCATCAGCAACTTTTACAAAGCCCGCAATATTGGCACCATCTACATAGTTCACAGTACCGTCTTCTTTAGTACCGTATCTAACACAATTGGCATGGATGTCTTTCATGATTGCATGTAAACGTTCATCGACCTCAGCATGTGTCCAGCCCAAACGTATTGCATTTTGAGACATTTCTAAACCAGAAGTTGCTACCCCACCCGCATTAGATGCTTTACCTGGTGCATATAAAATCTTAGCTTCAATAAAATGTTCAACAGCTTCAAGTGTAGATGGCATGTTAGCGCCTTCAGCTACACAAATGACACCATTGACGATCAGTTTTTTAGCATCTTCACCAGTTAGTTCATTTTGTGTTGCACATGGTAAAGCAATATCTACAGGAATATGCCAAGGTGTTTTACCTTCGAAATATTCAAAACCATGCTTAGAAGCAAATTCCGAAATACGGCCACGTTTAACGTTTTTCAGCTCCATGACTTCTGCCAGCAATTCATCTGTAAAGCCATTTTTTAAATAAACTGTGCCATTAGAGTCCGATAAAGTAACCACTTTCGCACCTAAGAACATTGCCTTTTCAGCAGCATATTGGGCAACGTTACCAGAACCAGATACCGAAACAGTTTTACCAGCAAAAGATAGCCCACGTGTTTTTAGCATTTCTTCTGCAAAATAAACCGTACCATAGCCTGTAGCTTCCGGACGCATTAAGCTACCGCCAAATGAAATTCCTTTACCAGTAAATACGCATGCCGTGTCATTACTGAGTTTTTTCATCATGCCAGCCATATAACCCACTTCACGCGCACCCACACCAATATCTCCAGCTGGGATGTCGGTATTTGGACCTAAATGACGGTAAAGCTCGATCATGAGTGCCTGACAGAATCGCATAATTTCAGCATCAGATTTACCTTTAGGGTTAAAATCTGAACCACCTTTTCCTCCACCCATTGGCAAAGTCGTCAGAGAGTTTTTAAAAGTTTGCTCAAACCCTAAAAATTTTAAAATAGATAAGTTGACCGATGGATGAAAACGCATTCCACCTTTAAATGGACCAATTGCTGAATTGTATTGAACGCGGAAAGCGCGGTTAACTTGAGTCTGGCCTTGATCGTCCATCCATGAAACACGAAATTGAATCACACGCTCAGGTTCAACCAAACGTTCTAGCAATCCCTGCTCTGCATATTCCGGATTTTTTTCAATAAATGGCCACAAGCTTGTCATGACTTCTTCGACAGCTTGTAAAAACTCAGGTTGATGCGGATCACGCGCTTGCACGTAATTCAGGAATTCATTCAGATTGTTATATTTCAATGCACGGTCCTCAGCATAGTAATGAATTAAATTGGTGCAATACATTTTAAAATGCATCATTTAGCAGCAAAATATTAAATCCCTTTCCATCAATTTTAACAATAGTTATTTTAAATTATTTTATTTTTCTTAATTATCATAAAGTTAATTTTAGAAAAACTATCTAAAAATCAATAATAGTCATTTATTATTTCAATTTTTTTGATCTATTATTGTGCAATATTAGCTACATTTTAGGTCAATCAAAAAGCCAATAAATTCGTTAAAATCCATTGACCTTACTTAGGTTTTTCTTCATTATCGCATCGTTTTAAGCAAGCTATTTTCCTCTATGAATCCATCTATTTCTCTCATACGCGAGATTGATGCGTTATTACCACAAACACAATGTGGTTTGTGTGGACACCGTGACGGCTGTCTACCTTACGCAAAGTCCATTGCTGAAGGTGAAGAAGCAAATAAATGTGTTCCTGGTGGACAACCAGTGGCCGATGCGCTCGCAAAATTATTAAATCGCTCGTCGTTACCTGCTGAAACAAGTGTCTGGCCTGTACAAGCCGATGGACGCCCGCAACGCATGAAAGCGATTATTCGTGAAGACGAATGTATCGGATGTACAAAATGTATTAATGCCTGCCCTGTAGATGCCATTATTGGTAGTGGTAAGCTTATGCATACGATTTTGACTGATCTATGTACAGGTTGTGAGTTATGTATTCCACCCTGCCCAGTTGACTGTATTGATCTTGTCGAAGACACTCAAGCTTTACCGAACGAACAACAGCGCATTGCAGAGCAAGATGATTTAAGACAACGTTACTACGCGCATATTCAACGTGAAGAGAAACGTCGTATACATCGTAAAGGGCCTGTAGTACGTGCTGAAATTGATACCCAACTTTTTGCACAGTTCTCTCAAGCACTTGACGATTTGCCTTCAATTCAGCTCATTGAGAAGCCAAAAGAAGCAATTGTAAATGATGCGAAAACTACGATTGAATTAGCTAAAATTCGCACACAACTTAAAAAGTTGGAAAAGCAGCTCAGTGTTCGAGAAGATGCAAAAAAACGTCTTCAACTTGATGAACTACAAAAGCAACTCATTCAATTACAGGAGGTCTGAATGGCCGTCAAAAACATGACGAAAAAGCAGATTCAAATTTTCTTTGAACGCCTTCGTGAACAAAGACCTTCTCCAGAAACCGAATTAAAATATTCATCTCCGTTTGAATTGTTAATTGCCGTCATGTTATCGGCACAAGCGACCGACGTTAGCGTAAACAAAGCCACGGATAAGCTTTATCCTGTCGCTAATACTGCTGAAAAAATCTATAACCTAGGTGTAGACGGCTTAAAAGAATATATAAAGACCATTGGCCTTTATAATGCGAAAGCTGAAAATGTCATTAAGACCTGTAAGATTTTAATGGAACAATTTAATGGTGAGGTTCCAAGCAACAGAAAAGACTTGGAAGCTCTACCAGGCGTAGGACGTAAAACAGCCAACGTAGTGTTAAATACAGCATTCGGACAACCGACTATGGCTGTTGATACACATATTTTTCGTGTGGGAAATCGAACCGGCTTAGCAGTAGGCAAAAATGTTCTTGAAGTTGAACATCGCCTAGTTAAGGTAATTCCAAAAGAATTTATTGTAGATGCGCACCATTGGTTGATATTACATGGCCGTTACTGCTGTATCGCACGTAAACCAAAATGTTCAGAGTGTGTCGTTTCCGATGTATGTAACTGGCCAGACCGCTTTGAATTTGGCGCAATAAAAACGATTCCAACAAAAAACCTCAGTTAATCCTGAGGTTTCTTAATCTGCTGTAATTTCGGATGTAGTTGACGTTCTCGTCCATTCTTTTTATTTTCCAAAGCCTGTTGCTTCTGCACATGACGCAGCATTTTTTGACTTTGATATAGTAAAAATAACAATAGTGCCAGACTCAGCAATACCACTAAAATCAAAATGATTTTCATATCGTTCTCCCGCACTTAATGAAAGAAAAGAGCCCTCACAAAGAGGGCTCTTTATCACAAATAATATTAAATTATTTGTCTAAGATGTTGAACAAATCTTTTTGTACATCTTCAATAGTACGCAAGCCATCGAGCTTGTCATAAGTTGGCGCATTTTCACCAGAAGCAGCACGACCTTGGTAGAAACCAACTAATTGCTCTGTTTCAGTATGATAAGACGCTAGACGCTTACGGATTGTTTCTTCTTGGTCATCTGGACGTTGAACAAGATCTTCACCAGTTTCGTCATCTTTACCTTCCACTTTAGGTGGATTGTATACAGTGTGGTAAACACGACCAGAAGCTGGGTGCTGACGGCGACCAGAAAGACGTTTTACGATTTCTTCGTCAGGTACATCAATTTCGATCACGTGATCAATGCTGATGCCTTCTTTTTCCAATGCTTCTGCTTGAGGAATAGTACGTGGGAAACCATCGAAAATGCAGCCATTTGCACAGTCAGGTTGAGCAATACGTTCTTTTACTAAACCGATAATGAGTTCATCTGAAACTAAACCGCCAGATTCCATTACACTTTTAGCTTTTAAACCTAATTCAGTACCTTCACGAATCGCAGCACGGAGCATATCACCGGTTGAAATTTGTGGGACATTGTAGCGCTTACAGATCAACTGAGCCTGAGTCCCTTTGCCTGCCCCAGGTGGTCCGAGTAAGATAATGCGCATAAAAAACATCCTCATTTAAAACAATGAATGT
Organism: Acinetobacter sp. ABJ-A23_2; assembly: GCF_044538765.1. Taxonomy (NCBI): domain Bacteria; kingdom Pseudomonadati; phylum Pseudomonadota; class Gammaproteobacteria; order Moraxellales; family Moraxellaceae; genus Acinetobacter; species Acinetobacter sp. ABJ-A23_2. The sequence continues at coordinate 117,094 of NZ_JBIUCP010000004.1, read as the reverse complement.
GAGGTCTGGCAGATTTAATTTCGTTGATCTTCAATAAATCCTGCCCGACTTCGAATTATAAGAAAGCCACAAACAAATGTATTGTACCAGCAATAAATCCGGTTACCCCACCTAGTACAATAAGAATCCACTCGTCCTCTTGGAATGCTGGACGTAACAAATTCTGAAACTCTTTTGGTGTTAGTTCACGAATACGCTCTTTAAACATTTGAAAAATCTTCTGTGCCCGGCTTGCATTCAGTGCAGGGTCACATACGGGTCCCATCGTAATTTCAATTGAACGATCAATCAAGTCCGTCTTTAATCTTGCGTACTCTCTTGGACCCAAAGAAAGCTGTAAAGATGTTCGAACAAGTGGAGTTTCCATGATTTCGTTAATATGACGTTTAACAATACGACGTGTTTTGTCCTTGCGTGGACCATACATCATTTCTGTCATAATCGATTTTAACGTAATCAGATCTTCTGTCACTACACTAGAGAAGACTTCAGAGACTTCTTCTTGACGCTTCATGAAAGCACCTTGGAAATTATAGGTACCAATTCGTAAAACAGGCACAATCCAAGGGAACTTACGATCTTTTGTTAATCTAAAAATTTGCGGATAACGGATGTAATGCGGCTCGATTGGGTTAAATACCATCCAGATTGCAATCCAGTTGGTTAAAAAGCCCCAAATAGATGCCCAAAACGGTACAGTCCAATGCCACGGCACCACAAACCAGACAACCATCTGGAAAATACCAAAGAACATCCCGATTAAAGCACTAATATGCCAAATAAAGTTGATTTCTTTTTGCCCAACTTTTAAAAACATACGTACCATTAAACGGCGGTCACCTTCCATTTGGCTGACCACCATTTCACGCATATCAACCAGTGACTCGACATTCATGGTCAGTTCAGTCACTAATTCTCTTAGCACACCGGGTAACTGCTTATGCGCTTGAGCATAAATACGGCGCTTAATCGAATAAGGTAAATTTTCCCAAAGCACTGCATTACGATCGATCATCACTTCATCAATCAAATGCTCAAGTTCAAATCCGACTTGTTCGCCAATAATACGTGCCATGTCTTCAGGGTCCATTGCCTCTAAAAACTCACGCAAAGAACCTAACTTGGATAGAGTATTATCGGTAATAATTCCTGAGATACGCCCTGCTTTACGTGGCACAATACCTTGCCAACCGACTGGCAAAGGACCTAAGTGAAATCCCCAAAATTTAATTGGATAAAACACCATTTTTAAAGCCATCCACACATGTGCCCATGTGACAAAGGCAGTGACCGGAATGATACTCAAAACGGCCCAAAAATCAGGTCTGTGTAAAAAGGTCTGCCACAATCCGCTGACGTACTCTAACATGTAAGACTCTCGTATTTATTTGTGCTCTGCTTATGGCGAGTTAACGATAAGCTGCTTTGTTTTATAAACCAAAACTTAGAGAATAAGAAAATTGTATTTGCGGTTTCGTATCGGCAGCAACAGCTCCATTCTGGTCAGTTAATTTTTCAGCTGCTCCAATACCCACACTAAACGTACTAATTCTTTCTGAATTCAACAATACATATGCCAAATCGACACCAGCACCTAAGCGAGATTTATATTCTCCGTCTACCGATTTACTATCAAGATGTCCAGCATAAAAGCCAATATAGTAACCATTTTTATCTGTTCCAGTAAGGTAGTACGGATAGCGGAATCCGACTTGTCCTCCAGCAGTTTTATCGCCATTTAAAAATGCACCAACTTTTGCGTAAGCAATTCCATAAGGATTTACCCACTCACCATTGAGATGTAACAATTTTTGAGTAAAACCTGCGCCTACATTCCAAGTAGCTGCTTTATGATCTGCTAATTTTGCTTCTGGAAGAAATGAGTAATCTTGAGCATGCGCCCAACTGCTTACTGTCAAAACTGCAAGTAAGGGATAAATTTTTCTCATTATTTTCTCCATTTTCCCTAATCGTATAGTGAGAACAACCCTATTCTATTGAATGAGAGACTTTAACAGAATTATTTTGCTTCTTATATACAAGACTCTACAATTTTGTTGTCTACAAAGTCAAAAAAGCCAATTTGCCTCTTCGCTGAAACTTTAAAAATTATGCAATATTTTAACTGCGCTTGCGTTAGAATAAGCAGCTATTTTTCTCACCCTATGTCATTAAGTCGATCCGTATGAAACAGCACTTTCCTTTAAAAGATATCCAGCAAGAAAAGCGCATTTATCGAGGTCGTATATTTTTTGCCGTAGGTCTTGTGATTATCTGTCTATTGGTATTAGCCAGCCGATACGCTTATCTGCAAATTTTTCATTACGATGAGTTCTCAACTGCATCGGATAAAAACCGTATTCGTTTACAACCGCTCCCCCCTGCTCGTGGTTATATTTATGACCGTAATGGGGTTTTACTAGCAGATAACTATCCGGTCTTTACCGCAACATTAAGTAAGGCAGATGTTGAAGATCCGGATGCAGTTATTGAACAATTACAACAAATTCTAGAGCTTACTCAAGAAGATGTAGACCGCTTTAAAAGCCGTATTAAAACGGCGCGTAAAACTGAACGCGTAGCAATTAAGCTCAACTTAACCGAGACAAATATTGCTAAGTTTAGTGAAGTTAAATACAAATTCCCTGGGGTGAGAATTGAAACCCAAATGACGCGCTATTATCCGCATGGTGAATTGTTTGCTCATGTGATTGGATATGTTGGCCGTATTAACGATAAAGAATTAAAAAGTATTGATAAAGATTTATACGCTGGAACAAACCTGATTGGTAAAATTGGCGTAGAGAAAAGCTATGAAGATTTACTTCACGGAACACCAGGTTATGAATCTGTAGAAGCAGATGCTCATAGTAATGTATTGCGTCATTTAGGGCGTAAAGATCCAACTCGTGGTAATGACCTGTACTTATCATTAGATTATGGTTTACAAGTTGTAGCATCACAGCAACTTGCTGGTCGCCGTGGTGCAATTGTTGCGATAGACCCACGTACTGGCGAAATTCTTGCGTTGGTTTCAAGCCCAAGCTTTAACCCAAACTTATTTGTGACAGGTATTAATCATAAAGATTATAGCTCTCTACGTGACAACATCGACCAACCTCTTTATAACCGTGCTGTTCAAGGGGCCTACCCTCCTGGTTCGACCATTAAACCAATGGAAGCGATGGGTGGTTTACATTATGGTATTGTCGACTGGTCCACTGCTATTTCTGACCCAGGTTACTTCCATTTACCTGGTGACTCTCACAAATTCCGTGACTGGAAAAAAACTGGTCATGGCATCGTGAACATGCACAAAGCCATTATCATGTCTTGCGATACCTATTTTTATATTTTGGCAAATCAAATGGGTATCGACCAGATGAACCAATGGATGCGCCAATTTGGCTTTGGTCAAAAAACAGGTGTCGACTTACCAAGTGAAAGTGAAGGTTTATACCCAAGTCCTGAATGGAAAATGCGTACACGCAAAACCAAATGGATGAAAGGTGAAACTATTTCCGTGAGTATTGGTCAAGGTGCATTTACTGCAACCCCATTACAACTTGCAATGGCAACTGCTATTACAGCAAATCACGGCTCACATGTAGTTCCACATGTTCTACGTGCATCGCATGGTGCAAAACCATTTACAGTCCGTAATGCACCTGATGGAAAAATTAATTTCAACGGTACAGATGAAGACTGGGTAAAAATGCGAGAAGCCATGATTGATGTAATTCAATCAGGTACTGGACGTGGTATCCGTACATCGCTCTATCAAATTGCCGGAAAAACAGGTACTGCACAGGTTAAGAGTATTGCGCAAGGTAAACGCTACAACGAAGCTGCGCTTAGTGAACGCCAACTTGACCATGGTCTTTTTGTTGGATTTGCACCTGCTGACAAACCTGAAATCGCAATCGCAGTCATTTGGGAAAATGGTCGTCATGGTGGTTCAGCAGCTCAACTTGCTAAGCCGATATTTGATTACTGGTTATTAACCCGCAATAAAAATCCGATTCGTCCAGCCAACCATCAAGTCAATGGTGGCCTTATGACAGCCGGAATTAAACCGGGTGAGCTTCCAAGTGGCGGCGAAACTGCTAGCTCTACTCCAGCAGCTGCTACAACTACCGCAGCAGCAACATCTACTCCACAAGCTGCTCCTGCTCGCCCTGCTACAAATGAGATCGATGAATAATGAAAAATCAATTACGCATTATTGGGGGCGAATGGAAAAGACGAGTTTTACCATTTGCCAGTATTGAAGGCTTAAGACCTACCCCAGATCGTGTCCGTGAAACGTTATTTAACTGGCTCATGTGGGACATTCAAAATGCGCAGGTTCTCGATATTTGTACAGGCTCTGGTGCGTTAGGCTTTGAAGCACTTTCACGCGGTGCCGCATCTGTTTACATGATTGAGCCAGATAAGACTCAAGCACGATTTTTAAAAGATAATATTCAACTATTAAAAGCTCAAAATTGTCATTTAGTTAATGCAACTGCTCAGCAAGCATTGCCGCGCTTAAAAGAACAGTTTGATGTGGTTTTTTTAGATCCGCCTTATAGTCTCGATCTATGGCAAGAGCTCGCTCATTTGGCAGATTCGCATATTAAAAAGAATGGGTACATTTATATTGAGGCTGACCGAGATTTAGCTCAGCTTCAACTTCCTGCAACATGGCAACAAGTTAAAACCACTAAAGCTGGCACAGTACACGCTGGGCTTTATCAGAAAATTTAATCATTTAGCATTTTATGGCGAATTACTTTACCTGATCTATTTATTTGAATTCGATTATTTTAATTTTGTATTTCAGAATAGATAGATCGTAAAAAATCGTATGAGTTGACCTCGATCGTAAGGAAAACTCGAAATATATTCATAACCAATTTTCAGTCTTGGATTAACACTATAATTAACTCCATACCCAACTGAAATGGATAAATCTTGAATATTAATATGATTCGTTAATCCAGTGATGCTTTTGCTGTGCAGTTGCCCCGTATCATAGGCTGTATAATTATAAATCACCCAACGCTCATTTGAATAAAATTCATTTTTGAGCACATTATAGTTATTAACTTCATCATCATGCTCAATAGCTAAACGCCTTTGTTCCAAGTTTAAATCTGATTGATCTAACAACTGGTCTGTATCTAGCAAAGTAGAATCACTTTCTAGTTGAAAAAAATCATAGGCCTGAACATCTCCACTATAAAAGATAACCATCGCTGTAAAAACAGTATAAATATTTTTATGCACACACATTTTATTTTGCAAATCAAAAAAGGTAGCTTAAAGCTACCTTTTTCTGCAAGTTTTTAATTAACTTAAACCAATGACTGCAACAATTGCTGCGCAAGTACCCACAATCTTTTTGCCATAAGGTACATATCGCGTAAACACGGCACCTAGTGCTAAGCCACCGCAATAAATAAGTGCCATGCCAGCAACCATACCTGTTACTAATGCAACAATATGCCCTGTATGTGCGAGTTCAACACCATGAGCTATACCATGAAAGCTTGCGAGTAATGCAGCAGCAATAGGCAAAATCCGATTTGATTTTGTCCATAGTGCAACCGCCGTAACAATCAAAGAAGCAATAATTCCGTATTCAGCCATACTCGCTGGCACCAAACCTTCAGCACCTACTAAAAAGCCTACAATTAAAGTAATACTTAAAGTAATGACTCCGGCAATTTTCCACTGTTTAGCTGCTGACCACAACAGGACACCAAAACCCAAAGCCATCACTAAATGATCGAGACCAGTAAAAGGGTGAATAAAACCTGCCATAAACCCTGAATGTGCATGATCATGCCCCGGGTGCGCCATAGCTAACACAGGTAACATGCTAAGGAGCCCGACACTACATTTTTTAATGAAATTCATAGTTACTCCTTAAGCCTTAAACAGCCCTTGCTTCTCAATAAATTGAATAATTTCTTCAAGTCCATCTTGTGTTTTCATATTTGAAAATAAAAATGGCTTTTCACCGCGCATGCGTTTGGCATCTTGGTCCATGACATCAAGGTTTGCGCCAACCATAGGTGCAAGGTCAGTTTTATTAATAATCAGTAAATCTGACTTAGTAATACCCGGTCCACCTTTGCGTGGAATCTTTTCACCACCTGCTACATCAATAACATATAAAGTTAAATCAGAAAGTTCTGGGCTAAATGTTGCCGCTAAATTATCACCACCACTTTCAATAATAATCAGCTCTAAGCCATCAAATTTTTCACACAGATCATCAATCGCAGCCAAGTTAATTGAGGCATCTTCACGAATTGCTGTGTGTGGACAACCACCTGTTTCCACACCCACAATCCGATCTGGCGACATCGCTTCATTACGGGTTAGAAAGTTTGAGTCTTCTTTGGTATAAATATCATTTGTCACTACAGCCATATTGTATTTATCACGCAAGGCACGGCATAAGTTAAGCGTAAGTGCTGTTTTACCTGAACCGACTGGCCCACCAATTCCGACTCGTAATGGACTACGTTCTGTCATGATTTTTATCCTTTTATTTCCTAATTTTAAGATCTGAATAAACGTGAATATTGAGTTTCGTGTTTCATGCTCAGCATGGCATAGCGGGGTAAAGCACTACTCAATTGCTCATCTTTAAGTTTTAAAGCCTTCTCTACAGCGTGTGGTACTAGACCATGCAAATGCCACAAAATTCTTTGTCCTCCCATTTGGCCCAATGGGACGGTTTTTACGGCTGCTAAAACCTGATTTTCCAAAACGGTAAAGGTATATGCCGTAAGCACATCCTCTTCTTTAAGTTCTAAACGACCACAGAGCTGCGCATAGACAGGCACAAAACCAAACTGCTTTTTAACCTCAACCGTTTTTTTTAAAACATCTTTAATCCATGCATTTAAAGAAAATGCGAGTTGCTGAGATTCAGCGAGTAACTCTTTACTTTCTCTGCTTGCCTTATACAAATGTGCCCAAATCAGGAACTCGTCTGGCTCATCATAATGTTGCATAAGACGTTTGAGTACAGGTAACTCAAAGCGTACTAACAGCATTTCCAGCACTTCTTCAAAGTAAGCAATTGCCGAGGCTTCATCGTGTATTAAGCCAATATCAATGGCTGTTTCCACACCTTGTGAATAGCAATACGCTCCAACTGGCAAAGCCGTTGAAGACAGTGTCAGCAGTTGAAGTAATTGCACAGCATTATGAATGGACATGGTGTAAAGCTTTTATTGGGCTTAAGCGATGGTCATGACTATGCTGAGCATAAGCACCGCTTTCAGGTTCAAAAGGATGATCTGTTTCTGTCACTGTCAGCCCCAAACCTTCTACCATTTCTGCAAGCACATGATCAGGTTCAAAGTATAAAGCTGTAGGCGTCAACATTAATGGCACATGTCGGTTACCTAAGTGATAGGCAGCTTTAAGTAAATCAAAATCAGTTTGAGCACTAACTTGCATTAAACGTTCAGGCTTGGCATCAACACGCAATACATCGCCCTCTTGCGTTGCAATATATGAACCACTACGCAAAATGCCAGTACGAGGCAAATCCGCACCGATATCTACGCCACTCGCTAAAGTCGCCCGAAAGCGGGATTTTTGGCGTGTATCAAAAGTCAGTTCAACCGTTTCAAATGCTTGATCAGGAGAAATATGTTCAAGGCGTTGTGTATAGATTTTCATTTAGCTCTTCTCTCCTTATTTATTTCATTCATGTTGTATAAATTAATGAGGTAATTCATCTCGACAAAATTCATCAAAACAAGAAATAACGCTGAGCCATGGGTAACACTTCAGCAGGTTCACACGTTAATAACTCACCGTCAGCTCGCACTTCATAAGTTTCAGGGTGAACATGCATAACTGGACAATATGTATTATGTTTCATATCGGCTTTGGTAATTGAACGCGTATTTTTACACGGACTAATTAACTTTTTGAGGTCTAACTTCTCAGCAACTTTTTCATCAATTGCTGCTTGAGATAAAAAGGTAATACACGTGTTATGTACACCACGTGGATAGGCGCCAAACATTGGACGATAATGCACGGGTTGAGGTGTCGGAATAGAGGCATTGATGTCACCCATAGGTGCCGCTGCAATCATGCCACCTTTAATAATCATGGAAGGTTTCACACCAAAAAAGGCAGGTTTCCATAACACTAAATCAGCAAGTTTTCCGACCTCAATCGAACCAATTTCATGGCTTAGACCATGGGTAATTGCTGGGTTAATCGTATATTTGGCAATGTAGCGTTTAACTCGATTGTTATCATGAAACTCATTATCACCGTCTAAAGGGCCACGTTGAATTTTCATTTTGTGGGCAGTCTGCCAAGTTCGTAAAATGACTTCACCGACACGTCCCATTGCCTGAGAGTCAGAAGACATCATGGCAATAGCACCTAAATCCTGCAAAATATCTTCAGCAGCAATGGTTTCACGGCGAATACGACTTTCCGCAAAAGCAATATCTTCAGCAATTGCAGGGTCTAAATGATGGCAAACCATGAGCATATCTAAATGCTCATCAATGGTATTAATGGTATAAGGTCGTGTTGGGTTGGTCGAAGATGGCAAGACATTACTTTGCCCAATTGCTTTTAAAATGTCGGGAGCATGTCCACCACCTGCACCTTCGGTATGGTAGGTATGAATGGTACGGTCTTTAAATGCGGCCAGCGTTTCTTCTAAAAAACCACCTTCATTTAAAGTATCCGTGTGAATCGCAACCTGTACATCAAACTCATCTGCCACACTCAAACAGTTATCAATCGCTGCTGGTGTTGAGCCCCAGTCTTCATGTAATTTTAATCCAATTACCCCAGCTTTAATTTGCTCTCGAATTGGGTCTGGCAAACTCAAATTACCTTTGCCCAATAGGCCAATATTCATAGGCAAATCATCAATTGCCTGCAACATGGTCGCAATATGCCAAGGCCCTGGAGTCACTGTTGTTGCTGAAGTTCCTGCTGCTGGTCCTGTACCACCGCCCACCATTGTTGTTGTACCAGACATAAGCGCGGTTTCAACTTGTTGAGGACAAATCCAGTGAATATGAGTATCAATACCACCTGCCGTTAAAATTTGCCCTTCACCTGCAATCACTTCTGTTGCAGCACCTAAAGGGATGGTAATGTCAGGTTGAATATCGGGGTTGCCAGCTTTTCCTATTTTCCAGATTCGGCCATTTTTTAAGCCAACATCAGCTTTTACAATTCCCCACCAATCCACAATTAAAGCATTGGTAATGACTGTGTCAGCAACTTCATCAGCTAAAAGTTGAGATTGCCCCATCCCGTCACGAATAACTTTACCACCGCCAAATTTAACTTCTTCACCATAGGTCGTTAAATCTTGTTCAACCTCAATAAAAAGCTCTGTATCAGCTAGGCGAATACGATCACCGACCGTTGGACCAAACATCTCAGCATATGCACGACGTGACATTTTCATAATTTTTTACTCATATCTTTCATTATGGTTGTTATGTTTAATCCAACTTACCCATGACTCGGCCTGCAAAACCATATACTTCTCGCTTACCAGCTAAAGCAACAAGTTCCACTTCTCGGCTTTGCCCTGGTTCAAAACGTATTGCGGTACCCGCTGCAATATTTAAGCGAAAACCTTTTGCTGCTTCACGGTCGAACTGAAGTGCATCATTCGCTTCATAAAAATGAAAATGCGAACCGACTTGAATAGGTCTATCTCCAAGATTAGCCACTACAACTTTTAAAGTTTCTCGTCCGACATTCAGTTCAATGTCAGTCTCTGGAGTAATGATTTCGCCGGGGATCATAAGCGTTCCTTTTATACGATAGGCTGATGAACAGTGACTAATTTCGAACCATCAGGAAAAGTTGCTTCGACCTGAACCTCAGCAATCATTTCCGCTACGCCATCCATGACATCTTCACGCTTTAATAAGGTAGTACCGTAATGCATCAAATCACTGACTGTCATTCCATCTCGTGCACCTTCAAGTAAGGCTGCGGAAATAAATGCAACTGCTTCTGGATAATTCAGCTTTAAACCTCGCGCTTTACGACGCTCAGCCACCAAGCCTGCGGTAAAAATGAGTAACTTGTCTTTTTCTGTTGGATTGAGTTCCATATCTCTTTCCTAATAACATCTAGTTTTCTTTAAGCAAAATGCGTGCTCAAAAGCAGCATACTTGTTTTAATCGTTTTTTAAATACGCAATTTAACGTAAATTAGGTTTTCCAAATTCTTGGAAATTCTTCATCTAAATCAAACCAATAACGTCTCAATCTTGCTCTTATAGCGGCAAAAGCATCATGACAATGCCGTACATCATTTCCTAAAAAACGTGCACACAGTACATCTTCTAGTAACGTCAAAGTCACAGGTACATCCATACGCATAATGAGTTCACGGATGAGTTCAACATGTTGCTCTAAATAAAATGAAGAACGGAATTTCTTAGGGGGTACAGCCCAGAAACTTGCCATCACAGCTTGATTATTCATACCTAAACATGAGCTTAACCAGCGATCTCCACCTTCAAAATACAAAGTATCGGCAACTAATAATTTATTTTCACGCCATAATTTAAACTGGTTGTGATAACTTCCCTGAACAAAATTTTCAGCCCGAGCCTGTCGACCCAATACCAGCATATCCCATCCAATAAAACTTGCTGTTTGTTCAAGGTGAATATGTGTTTCCGAGTGTGCTACAGCACCATCGAACAACATCGTTTCTTGTGGCATCCACTCTAAAATAGAGTCATTTTTTACAGTCAAATAAATATGCTGAAAAGCTTGTTTGCCGTTGGTTCTATACCATTTCCCAGCTCCAGGCGTGGTAATCACCGCATGTGCCTGCTCTGCTGTTTCAATTTGGAAAGTAAGATGATCACCTCCTGCAATACCTGCTGGTGGATGCACAATAATTGCGTGGCAAACTCCTGTTTTTTCTGGCCAAAGCATTTTTTGCACCCGAACAGGGCCATAATGTTTTCGATGACTCATTATGGTGCGAGAATTTTTAAAACAGAAACCAAGCTCTAATTGGGCATACCAAAATGGTGCTGAAGAACTCTGAGAAAATTGTTGAATCCGATTCATTTTGGCTCATTTTTAATAATGGCTTTTTTAATAAGCAAAATATGCACCAAATACAAAAAGAGGTCATTACAAACTTAGAAACAATTTTTTTATTTTAATGAGTTAAAAAACAAGCAATGTCTAACATAAAACCACAGTAAAGCATGGAATTATTTATACAATAGCGCCCATCCTCGCTCTTATAAATTTTTTCCATGAAAATCTTTTTCGTGTTAGTACCTTTTGTATTTTTAACTGGGTGTATTTTTGGCCAATCTAGTGAGGTCAAACGCGCAGAAAAACTATTAAATAATTTTCAATGTAAAAATGTTGAAACAAGTGAAATGCCTACAAGCTCTATCAACTCTTATTACCAACAAACTTTAGCGGTGAGTAAAGATAAAGCGACCTCTTATGTAGAAAGCTATAAAGAAGGTGAAGAATTATTCGCTATGCCTTTAGATGAAGTGGTAAAGAAGCAGTATGAACTTTATAAAGCAGCATGCGACTCTCTAGGTGGCGTTTCTGCACAGCCATAATTTAAAAAAGGTATCCATTAAATCACTTAAATGGATACCTCTACCCCACCAACTTAATTTAAAAATTACTATTTCAAAACGTCCAACAAGTATTCACTTTACCTTTTGATAAAATTAAGCAACATAGTAACGCTTTTATTTTCTTTTATTTTTTCCTAGGCTTTAACTACTTTTTATTTTTATTTTGAGGTTTTGGTCATTATGAAAAAATCATTATTAGCAATTGCACTTATGAGTACTCTTCTTGTCGCATGTAATAAACACGAAAATAAAACAGAGACAACTTCTGATGCATCTACCCCTGTGCAAACTACTGAAGCAAGTAATGCTGTTGCCGTAGATACTGAACATACAGCAGAGAACTCACTAGATTGGAATGGCAAATATAAAGGAACACTTCCATGTGCAGATTGTGAAGGCATTAAAACCGAATTAAAATTAAAAGATGATAAAACTTATGAGTTGACTGAAACTTATTTAGGTAAAGGCGATACAAACCCATTTGAAACACATGGTAAGTTTGCTTTCGATAAAGACAATACTTCTGTTATTACCTTAGATGATAAAGCTCAAAACCGTAAATTCTTTATTGGTGAAAATACAGCGACTGCTTTAGACATGGAAGGTAAAAAAGTTGAAGGTTCTTTGGCTGAACACTATGTGTTGAAAAAAGAAGACTAATAAATTTTTCAATATAAACAAAAAAAACCGCTCATTTGAGCGGTTTTTTTATGAAGTCAATTCTTAGTGAGCTGAGAATTGGTTCATTGTGTTTTTAGAATCATCACCAGCTTTAAGTGCGTTCTCACCAGCGAAGATTTCTTTGTGGTCATCACCGATGTCTGAACCAGCCATTGCTTGGTGTTTCACACATGCGATACCGCCACGGATTTCTTTACGTTGTACGCCAGCAACATAAGCTAACATACCTTGGTCACCGAAGTAACCTTGTGCTAATTCGTGAGTAGAAAGAGCAGCAGTATGGTATGTAGGAAGTGTGATCAAGTGATGGAACACACCAGCTTCACGCGCAGCATCTGCTTGGAAAGTACGGATTTTTTCATCAGCATCAGCAGCTAATTCAGTGTTGTCGTACTCAGCGCTCATTAATTTAGCACGGTCGTAAGCAGACACATCTTTACCTTCAGCAACCCAACGGTCATACGCTTGTTGACGGAAGTTTAAAGTCCAGTTGAATGATGGGCTGTTGTTGTAAACAAGCTTCGCATTTGGAACTACTTCTTTAACACGGTTAACCATGTGTGCAATTTCTTTTACGTTTGGAGTCGGAGTTTCGATCCAAAGTAAGTCAGCACCATTTTGAAGGCTAGTGATACAGTCAAGTACAACACGGTCAATCTGAGTGCCTTCACGGAATTGATATAAACCAGAAGCTAAACGAGTTGGGCGGTGTAACTTGCCGTCACGTTTAATTAAGATTTCATCATCAGTTGCTTCAGAGATATCAATTTCTTGAGTGTCTAAGTAACTAATATATTTAGATGCGATGTCACCTGGCTCTTTAACTACTGGAATGCTTTGAGTAAGGTCAGCACCTTCAGAGTCAGTACGAGCAACGATAACGCCTTCTTCTACACCTAATTCTAAGAATGCATAACGAAGAGCATGGATCTTAGCGATGAAGTCAGCATGTGGAACAGTTACTTTACCAGCTTGGTGACCACATTGTTTTGCATCAGATACTTGGTTTTCGATTTGAAGCGCACAAGCACCAGCTTCAATCATTTTCTTAGCAAGTAAGTAAGTTGCTTCTTCGTTACCGAAACCAGCATCGATGTCCGCAATAATTGGCACAACGTGAGTTTCGAAGTTGTCGATTTGAGCTGTGATTTCAGCTACTTTCGCAGAGTCACCCGCTTCTTTTGCTTTGTTTAAAGCACGGAATAAGTCATTTAATTCTTTTGCATCAGCTTGACGTAAGAAAGTGTAGATTTCTTCGATCAAAGCAGGTACTGAAGTTTTTTCGTGCATAGATTGGTCAGGAAGTGGACCGAATTCTGAACGAAGTGCAGCAACCATCCAACCAGAAAGGTAGATATAACGCTTGCTAGTAGTACCGAAGTATTTTTTGTTAGCAATCATTTTTTGTTGAGCGATGAAACCATGCCAGCAACCTAATGATTGAGTATATTTGCTTGAATCAGCATCGTATTCAGCCATATCACGACGCATAATCGCAGCTGTATACTTAGCAATATCTAAACCTGTTTTGAAACGGTTTTGAAGTTGCATACGAGCAGCATCTTCTGGGCTAATGTCTGCCCAAGTGTTGCCGAATTTTGATTTTAATTCACGTACTGCATCAATCGCTGTTTGATATGTAGTCATGATATTGTCCTGTATTCATTTTAGGATTTCATCGATCGAAGCCTAGAGTCATGTTACTTAAATTTCTTATGACACCAGCTGCTTCTTCATGTACACAGCTTAGACTTAGCCAATCAATTAATCCAATATCCTTGGTTAATCTTCAGTATTTATTTAAAAAATATACCAATAAATCGATATTATAAGTAAAACTAAAAAACATAACACTTTGTTTATAAAAACAAAATAATCCTAAAGGAGTATAGTATTTTGATCAAAAAACTCTCCAAGTTTTATTTTTATACAATTTTTGAGATTTTTCCATTCATTTTTAGTGTTAAAAGTCAATTGTAAATTAGGCGACTTTTGCCAATGAAAAAAGTCAATCAACATGCTAGAACAATACTAAATATTAAGTAAAAATATTTCTTCCATAACTACAAATATAAAAACAGATCAAAGATAACAAAATAGAGCATTTGAGGCGCTTTTCAGGCATACTTAATTTCAACAAAAAATGTCGTTTTTCTCATCATTTTTTCACACAATGTTCTTTAAATATGGCATAATTTGAAACAATTTTAGGGTTTTATTTTCGGTATTTTTTTTATGAATCTGGAGCGGGTAGATCTTAATCTATTAATATATCTTGATGTTCTTCTTCGTGAAAAAAACGTTACGCGCGCAGCCGAACAGCTTGGTGTTACTCAGCCTGCCATGAGTAATATTTTACGCCGTTTGCGTAATTTATTTAATGACCCTCTCCTGATCCGTTCATCTGAAGGGATGACACCGACAGAACGTGCACTTGAATTACAACCACGTATTCGTGATGCCCTTTCTGATCTTTCCATGATTTTGGAACCGCGTACCGAATTCCGCCCTTATACCAGTAATCGCGTTTTCCGTATTATGACTTCTGACTATGCAGAAGCAACCCTAGTCCCGCGTCTTGTTAAAGCCCTACGCTCTGAAGCACCAAATGTTGTACTCGATTTTCTTACACCAAGTGATGTGTCATATAGAGACATGGAACAAGGTAAAGTTGATTTAGCTATTAACCGCTTCAATGAAATACCACAAAGTTTCCACCAAGTTTTAGTTTGGCGCGATAGCTTTAGCTGTATTTTAAATGACAAGCACCCTGCTGTTACTCATTTAAATTTAAAAAGCTATTTAGATGCTCAACATATTTGGGTATCTAAAACTGGTATGGGCGTTGGTTTTGGGGTAAACCCGGACAAACAAGGTGGCTTAGGCTGGATTGATCAAGCATTAGAACGTATTGGTCAACGTCGTAAAATTTCTGTATTTACGCGTCACTATCAAATGCCAGCACTGCTTGCTCAAAACGTTGACTTGATTGCAACACTTCCAACTCGAATGGCGCGCTTGCAAGCACAAAATCCAAAATTAGTCATTAAAGATCCACCGTTTTATATTCCTGAGTTCGAACTTAAAATGGCATGGTGTCCTCTATTACACCATCATCCAGCTCATCGCTGGTTACGCCAACTTATCCTATTCGTTGCTCGCCAAATGATCGAAGAGGAAAATCGTGAGTTTCTAACCAATAATTCACAATTTTCCCACTATTAAATAAATTTTAATTTAATTGTCTCTTTCCAACATTATCTTAAGCGCTGAGCAATCAATCTGATTACCTCAGCGCTTTTTTGTGTTAAAACATAGTCATAATAATGATGATCCTCGGGTGATTTGTGAGTCTCTTTCAAAATATCATTATCATCGTACTGCTCATCATCGCAGCAGGCTTTTTATCTTTAACTGAAATCGCTCTAGCTGGTGCCAGAAAAGTAAAGTTAAAAATTTTGGCCGAAGCTGGCGAAGAACGTGCTCAACAGGTACTTGATTTACAAGAACAATCTGCAGACTTTTTTGCAGCATCCCAAATTGGCCTAAATGCTGTCGCAATCTTAGGCGGTATTTTGGGTGAAGCTGCATTTCGTCCTTTCTTTGTCAACTTAGTTGACCGCTTTTACCAAGGCCCTTGGACACAAACAATTGGTTTTGCCCTATCTTTCACCTTGGTAACTTCTTTATTTATTTTATTTGCCGATCTCATGCCAAAACGTTTGGCTATGATTGCACCTGAAAAAATCGCAATTAGTGTCATTAACCCTATTCAGATTTTTATTAAAATCTGTAAGCCTTTAGCTTGGGGAATCAACGCAATTGCAAACTTGTTATTCCGCTTATTTAAAGTAAATACAACACGTGAAGACAATATAACTTTTGATGATATTTCAGCAGTTATGGATGCTGGTGCCCAAGCAGGCGTACTTCAGAAACAAGAACATCACTTTATTGAAAATGTATTTGAACTTGAAGAACGCACAGTGCCATCAAGTATGACCACGCGCGAAAATGTTGTTTACTTTACTTTAAATGAACATGAAGACAGCATTCGACAAAAACTGGCAGAATATCCTTATTCTAAATTTTTGGTGTGTAATGAAAATATTGATCAGGTCATTGGTTATGTAGATGCAAAAGACTTTCTGGTTCGTATTTTAAATAATCAATCACCTACACAGTTAAATGAGTCTACTATTCGTAACGTTCTGATGATACCAGATACATTAACACTATCAGAATTGCTCGATCGCTTCCGTTCAACAAAAGAAAAGTTTGCCGTTGTAATTAATGAATACGCGCTTGTGGTTGGTGTTATTACACTAAGTGATATCATGATTACCGTTATGGGTGACTGGGTTACCCCTATTGAAGAAGAACAGCAAATTATTAAACGCGATAATAACTCTTGGTTAATTGACGGTAGTACACCTATTGAAGATCTTAAGCACGCGCTTGAAATTGATGAAATGCCTGATGACGAAAACTATGAGACCCTCGCAGGCTTTATGATGTACCGTTTACGCAAAATTCCTCGTCCAGCAGATTTTGTGGAATTTGGTGGTTATAAATTTGAAGTCGTCGATGTAGACCATTTTAAAATTGATCAATTATTAGTAACCCGTGTATTAGAAAAATCTGATTTACAACCTCCGTCAGATGAAAATTGATTTATTTTGGTGCAAAATATCCTGCTAATCAAAGCAGGATATTTTTTAATACAATATATATCTTTTAAACTAACAGTTATTTTAAATATATTTATATTAAAAGTTTAATTTATTATCTTAATCATATTTTCAAATATATAAATTAACTCTTTAATTAAAATAAAATTTTTAATTTAATAGAAATAAAAAATTGCATATAAAAGAATTTACAGCTTCCTCTTTCTTGTGTAACGTAAGCATTACAAGCATTGTAAATGGGTATACTTCTCATTTCAGCATTCAAACTAAATATAAATTCTAAAAATACATGATAATTTTAAATATGATAAAGGCTTTATAAGTTCTTATAATAAGTGCCATATATTATAAATAGACTATACCATTAATATATATGTTCAGTATTTCCACAGAATATACCTTTCCAAGTGAATATATATTAACCAAATAAACTAAATATATTATTTGTCTTTTTAATAAAAATTCATAAGAATAATCAAAGTCAGAGTTTTGAATAAACTTGTTCAGTAAAACTAAAGGCAAAGGATTGATTTTATGCTGACATTACTTGGTGTTGGCATGATTTTATGCTTCATGTATTTAATCATGTCCAAACGTTTAAGCCCTATTATTGCTTTAATTCTTATCCCATTTATTTTTTCTCTTATCGCCTGGGGCCTTGGTCACTACTTTGAAAGCTTAAGTCATATTGAGCTTAAGGGTCTCAGCGAAATGATGCTAGAAGGCATCAAAAAACTTGCGCCTACTGGCGTAATGTTATTATTCGCGATTTTATATTTTGCCTTAATGATCGATGCAGGTCTTTTCGATCCTCCGGTTAAATGGATTTTGAAAAAAGTTAAAGGCGACCCTCTAAAAATTACATTAGGGACCGTTTTTTTAACTACCTTAGTTTCTCTTGATGGTGATGGCTCAACGACATATATGATTTGTGTAGCAGCAATGCTCCCTCTCTATCAACGCCTAGGTATGAATACACTCATCATGACAGCACTTATGTTGTTATGTAGTGGTGTAATGAACCTTACACCATGGGGTGGCCCTACTGCCCGTGCAGCGAGTGCGCTTCAAGTTGATCCAAGCCATATTTTTGTACCAATGATCCTTCCAATGGTGATTAGTATTGGCTGGTTATTCTTCTTGGCATATTTATATGGTCGATATGAGCAAAAACGTTTAGGCGTGATTGAGCTTGAAAGTCATCATGGCGACAACATTACTGTTTCAAAAGATCCAGAAGCGACTCGTCCACATTTACGTAAAGTAAATATGGTGCTCACCATTCTTCTTATGATTGCATTGATCAAAGGTATTTTACCTATGTCAGTGTTATTCATGCTGGCGTTCTGTATTGCAATGCTCATCAACTACCCTGATGTTGATATGCAGAAAAAGCGTATCGCTATGCATGCAGATAGCATCTTGGCTGTTGTAGGTTTAATTTTTGCGGCAGGTATTTTTACAGGTATCTTATCTGGCACAGGCATGGTTGAAGCAATGTCTAAAGAATTTGTCGCAATGATTCCTGCAAGTATGGGTCCATATCTCGCACCGATTACAGCTTTCGTAAGCATGCCATTGACCTTCTTTATGTCAAATGATGCATTCTTCTATGGTGTATTACCTATTCTTGCTGAAGCTGCTTCACATTATGGTATTAGCCCAGAAGCGATTGCACGTGCTTCTATTGTAGGCCAACCTGTACACTTATTATCACCACTTGTTCCATCAACTTACTTGTTATGCGGTCTTGCTAAAGTCGATTTTGCAGACCATCAAAAGTTCACTTTTAAGTGGGCATTTATCACTTGTATGGTGTTAATGGGTACAGCATTAGTGATTGGTGTTTTCCCACTTTTTAGTGCGGTCTAACTACATTCTGCTATAAAAAATAAAAGCCCCAATTGGGGCTTTTATTTTTATTTATTCACATACTCAATCATGGCATCTAAGAACGCATGAAAGTGCAAGCCAATATCTTCTTCTAAAATTTTATAGGCATTATCAAATTGCACCATTGGCCAACCTTCTTTCCAAAATGGGAAGATGTCATGCAAGTCATGAGTAACAATTGCATCTTCTCGCACAATTGCTTGTGAAATTTGTGCCAAAACTTGCGCTGTTTCTGCACCATCAATAGCTAAGTAATCAATACCACGTGCTTTTAAAATACGAATTCGATCTTTTTTATAGCGAATTTTTTTAGCTTGAGCTGCATTTAAACCTAAGGCAAGAGTAACCGCCTCTACAAATTTCTCTTCAAAATTTGTATTTAGTGCCACTAAAGCCTGTTTATGTGCTTCCTGACGTCCTGCTTTCCCCCCGCTACGGATGATCTCATTTGCTTCCGTATCTAGCTTATCTTTTTTCATCGACTGTAAAATGTCTAAAATTTCGATATCGCTTAAAGATTCAGGAGATTGCTCAAACATAGGAGTCCTTATACATACAACTAAAGGCACATTCTCTCATAAAAGCGATATTAAAGCAGAACAAAATTTTAAATAGCCTATTACCTTAACTATTTTTATAGTCCTAACTTCTGATACCACACCCATAAAATCAAATAATTCTTTGGTTATAAATTTTAATGTTTGCCAAATTAGTTTTACCCTGATAATATTATTTTACCCTGATAAAAATATGTGGCAAAAATGAATACTACAATCACCTATACTGCTTTTACTGGAAGTACACTTATTGCAAGCGACTCTCTTGTTGAACTTGCAAAAAAACTCAAAGATCTTCCTCAAACAACGGAAAATATTCTGATTTTTAATGATCAAACAGGTCAACAAATTGATCTTGATCTTTCTGGTTCGGAACAAGAATTTCAACAACGTTATGCTGAGCCGGAAGAAATTAAAAAAGTTGGACGACCTAAACTTGGTGTAATTTCTCGTGAAATCACTTTACAGAAAAAACATTGGGATTGGTTAGATCAACAAAGTGCGAGTGCATCAGCAGTGATTCGCAAGTTAATTGATAAAGAGTTAAATAACCCAAATTCTGAAGGCAATATTATGCTCGCCAAACAAGCCATCGACCGTTTTATGTCTGCCATGTTAGGTAATATGCCAAATTATGAGGAAGCAACACGTGCCCTATATCAAGGCGATCGGGATACATTTTTAAAGATGATCCAGAGCTACCCTAAAGATTTAAGAGAATATTTAATTATCAAAGCTAACAATATTTTTTAAACTCAATAAAAAACCCGCTTACGCGGGCTTTTTAGAACTCATTTTCAATCTATTAAAGACGAACCAATTCCACGATTTTTTCTACTGCTTCTTCTACAGTTTCAGCAGCTATCTCTGTATCTCTACCTTCCACAGAAGTTGTGATAATTACAACACCCGTCTCACGCAATAGAATCAATTGCTCAGCTGTTAAGTTTGCTTTTGCAATTGCAACTACACCTTGCTGAATCAGCAAACTTTCTAAGACTTGAGCTTTTTCAATTAGTTGGGCAGAAACACCAATCACCGCAGGTTTTTGACCTAAACGAGCAGCACGGTCTTCGGCAGTAACAGCATTGCTATGAGCAGTCCATTCTACTGCCGCCTCTACCATGCCCGCGCCAACAGTCACATTACTTAAACGGTCAATAAAAATAAATGAACCTGTGTAACGCGAATCTTGATAACGGTCAAACACGACTGGAGCATCGAACTCAACCACAACATCCGCAATTGCATTTAACTCAAGCTCTTCGACCTGAGTATGCTCAAGTGTATTTACGTTCACACGATAGTGAATATTAGTCACTTTTGCTGGAACAGTTTGTGTACCAATCTTAATGTTGTACAACTTACCTTTTACAAGCGGGTGCTCATTCATCCATACCACAGAAGCACGAACGCTACGTGAAATTAATGGTTGCTCGCCAGCACGCACCAAAACGTTACCACGGCTAATATCAATTTCGTCATTTAACGTTAATGTAACTGCTTGACCAGCCACTGCTTGCTCAAGGTTACCGTCAAAAGTAACGATTTCTTTAACCGTAGAACGCTTACCAGAAGGTAACGCTACAATTTCATCACCAACATTGATTTCACCTAAAGCAACAGTACCAGCAAAACCACGGAAGTCGAGGTTTGGACGGTTCACATACTGAACAGGGAAACGGAATTCATGTTTGTTAGATTCGCGGCTAATTTCCACAGACTCAAGAATACTCATCAAGGTTTGACCCTTGTACCAAGGAGTATGAGCTGATGGATTTACAACGTTATCGCCATTTAAAGCAGAAATTGGAACAAATAAGATATTGGCTGGACGACGATCACCTAATTGGCTTACGAAAGCATCATATTCAATCTGAATTTCAGTGAAACGTTCAGGTGAATATTCAACCAAGTCCATTTTATTAATGGCAACAACAATATTCTTAATACCAAGCAAACTTGCAATAAATGTATGACGACGAGTTTGAGTTTGTACACCATAGCGCGCATCAATCAAAATGATTGCAAGATCTGCAGTCGATGCACCAGTTGCCATATTACGGGTATATTGTTCATGTCCCGGTGTATCAGCAATAATAAATTTACGCTTTTCAGTCGAGAAATAACGATACGCAACATCAATGGTAATACCTTGCTCACGTTCTGCTTGCAGACCATCTACCAGTAATGCCAAGTCTGGTGCATCACCCGTAGTTCCTACTTTTTTACTGTCACGCGTTACTGCTTGTAATTGATCTTCATAAATCAATTTTGAATCGTAAAGTAAACGGCCAATTAAGGTACTTTTACCGTCATCTACGTTACCGCAAGTCAAAAAGCGTAAAAGATCTTTTTGTTCATGCTGTTTTAAATAAGCCAGAATATCTTGGCTGATTAAGTCTGATTGATGAGACATTGCTCAAACTCCACAAATTTAGAAACTGTCTTAGAAATAGCCTTCTTGCTTTTTCTTTTCCATTGAGCCTGCTTCATCATGGTCAATCATACGACCTTGACGCTCAGAACTTGTTGCCAATAACATTTCCTGAATAATTTCTGGCAATGTATCAGCTTCAGACTCAACTGCACCTGTTAATGGATAACAGCCAAGCGTACGGAAACGTACAGACTTCATTTGCGGAACTTCACCCTCTTTTAAACGCATGCGTTCATCATCCACCATAATAAGCGTACCACTACGCTCAACCACAGGACGAACAGCAGAGAAATAAAGAGGAACAATTTGAATATTTTCTAAATAGATATATTGCCAAATATCTAACTCTGTCCAGTTTGATAATGGGAATACACGAATACTTTCGCCTTTGTTTACTTTACCGTTGTAAAGATTCCAAAGTTCAGGGCGTTGGTTTTTAGGGTCCCAACGATGCTTACTATCACGGAATGAATACACACGCTCTTTCGCACGTGATTTTTCTTCATCACGGCGTGCACCACCAAAAGCAGCATCAAATTGATATTTATCCAAAGCCTGTTTTAAAGCTTGGGTTTTCATAATATCTGTATATTTTGAGCTACCATGATCAAATGGATTGATCCCTGCTTCACGGCCTTCTTTGTTCTGATGAACAATTAAATCAAAACCATGGGTTTTTGCCATGTTATCGCGAAACGCGATCATGTCTTTAAACTTCCAACCTGTATCTACATGTAATAAAGGAAATGGAAGTTTCGCAGGATAAAATGCTTTTAAAGCAAGATGAAGCATTACAGCCGAGTCTTTACCAATTGAGTAAAGCATGACTGGATTTTCAAATTCTGCCGCAACTTCACGAATAATGTGAATACTTTCAGCTTCAAGTTGCTTGAGATGTGTAAGTCTTGATTCAGTCATGAACACGTCCTTCTCTATCCATTTTGCCCATAAAATCTAGAAGTGGTATTAAACCACCACTTAGAAGACCATGTGGAGGAACGAGTGCCATAACAACTCCAATTTTTTGTGATAAATAATCCAACTACATGCCTTTATGAGGCTTATAGCATTAGTTATGCATTATAGTGATTTAAAACTGTTTTCTTTTGCTTGTTTTTTCATATTGATATTCAAATTCATCATATAAATGTAAAATACTGATTCGCATAGATAACATGCTCATCCTAGCTCGCATCGTTAACTGAAGCAAATCACGATCTCATCTTTAGATTTCTTTAAATACCATAAAAAAGAGAAGCCATTTTAGCTTCTCCTTTTCATCAGCAATATTTAAGTCTTAAAAACCAAACATTTTACGTTCTAACGGAATTTCAATACCAATAGATGCACCTGAATCATTACCCTCTAAATCAGAGTCACTAATCCAACCATTAATTTTTAATGGAAGATCAGGTTTGATGTAATGCGTCCAAGTTAAATCAAGCGCTTTGATTTTATCTTCTTTAGGGAAGGCTTTATTAATTGCCAAGTTAGATTCATTCACCTTAACAACCATTGCTCGGCCACTTAAGCGATTCATCGTGTCAAAGCGAATATCACCACCAACAGAGTACATTTGACCATCACCACCCATTGCATGCCCTAGAGGGAAACCATGCTGATAATAACCATCTGTATAAATATAATGATTATAAGAGATTCCTTTTACATCATTATTGGTACGTGTATCTGCCCATTCAGCATAAACTTGATAAGGCATATCTTTATAGCTAGAAGAATAATCAGCACCAGCTAAATACATTTTTTTAGAAGGAAGCAAACCGGCTTCATCTTCACCTACATATTGACCATAAATACCAACAGGAACATTTAAAAGAGATTGCAGATTTAAACGAGCATCAAATCCAGCAATTTGGTTAGATCTGTCTTCAGCTGCATCATAAACATTATCATTACCTTTAATTGCATTCCATAATGAGTTCCAACTTTCAGAACGCCCTTCACCACCCCATTGTAAAGTTCGGGAAGCACCCAGTTCCAAGTAAGGTAATGGACTTGCCGTAACACGCAAACCTAATAACTTAGCATGAGGAATAGCTTTATAATCATCTAACTGACCTGCAAATAATTGGTATTGCCAAGGACCAATCCAAGATAACCATTTGGTATCAAATGCATTTTGTATAGCTCTTTGAGCTGTCACCCCATACACAGGACGACTTGCATCACCACGGATTAAACTACCATCATGGCCAGGTCCCCACCATGTTGGAATTTGACCAGCAACAACCCATTGGTTCCAAATTTTACCAGCGACATAAGAACCTTCCACATTGACATCATGGCCATTATCAATTTGTGGATCTTTTTCTGCGTTTACACGGATTTTTGCATCCCAGTTTTCACCGCCCGCATTAAACTCTACAGAACCTTGATACTGTGATTTTTGGTTATCGCCAAAAGCTTGTGGAAGATTTTTAATATCAGATTCGGCAAAAGCACCCACTTTAACTGTATCGTTATCTGCCTTTAATGCATTGAGAACTGAGTTAATAACTTTTTGTTGAGCTGGATGTGTTACTTTAGCCTGAGAGAGTGCGCGCTGAATTTCATCACCGCTTAAAGGCCAAGTAGAAGTGCTGATGTTAATAACACCTTGTTGATTCAACCAATTTAAATCTGTACGCAAATCATCATTATTAAGCACCAAACCTTGGGCAAAAACAGCTGATGAGGCAGCTGCTAATAATGCAATTGAAAGTGTTTTTCTTAAAAACATGTCAGCACAATTCTCAAAGTTATTTATGAGCAACACATTAATTTTTTTATCGCAAATTTGCAATTGTTAAACTGTGCAATTACATTTTTTAACGTGCTCTTAAGTTTTCTATAATTTAAGTGTTTTTTATATATAAATAGTTAATAAAAAAGGCAGTATAAACTGCCTTTTTCTGTTTTAAAGATTAAATTAACCTTCTTTACGACGCATATGCGGGAATAAAATTACATCACGAATACTTGGTGCGTCTGCAAAAAGCATAACCAAACGGTCAATACCAATACCTTCACCCGCTGTTGGCGGTAAGCCGTACTCAAGCGCTTCAACAAACTCTGCATCGTAATGCATTGCTTCATCGTCGCCTGCGTCTTTTTCAGCAACCTGAGCTTGGAAACGTTCAGCCTGATCAATCGGGTCATTTAACTCACTAAAACCATTTGCCAATTCACGACCACCAATGAAGAACTCAAAACGATCGGTAATGTGCGGATTGTCATCATTACGGCGGGCAAGTGGAGAAGTCTCGGCTGGATATTCAGTAATAAAGGTAGGTTGACGAAGTTTAGTCTCAACTGTTTCTTCAAATACGATCGTTTGAAGCTTACCTAAACCAAAACCAGGTTTAACTTCTTCTTTCAGCTCTTCTCGCACAAATTTTGCAAGGAATTCACGGTCACCCACATTTTCTGGCGTGAACTGAGGGTTATTCTCTAAAATCGCATCAAACATAGAGATTTTCTTGAATGGCCCTTTAAAGCTGAACACTTCGCCTTGGTAAGGCACATCAGTTGTACCTAAAATATCAAGTGCTAACTTTTCAAGCATGTTTTCAGTTAAAGCCATCAAGTCTTTATAATCAGCATATGCTTGATAAAACTCGATCATTGTAAATTCAGGGTTATGACGTGTTGACACCCCTTCATTACGGAAGTTACGGTTAATTTCGAACACACGTTCAAAACCACCAACAACCAAACGCTTTAAATAAAGCTCAGGTGCGATACGCAAGAATAACGGCATATCTAGAGCATTGTGATGCGTTTCAAAAGGACGTGCAGAAGCACCACCCGGAATCACATGCATCATTGGCGTTTCAACTTCCATGAAACGTTCATTTGTTAAAAATGCGCGAATACCAGCAACAACTTTGGCACGAATTTCAAAAGTCTTACGAGTTTCTTCATTCACGATTAAGTCGAGATAACGTTTACGGTACTTAACTTCGGTATCGTTCAAACCATGAAACTTATCTGGTAATGGACGAAGTGATTTTGTAAGAAGTTCAAAACCTTCAAGGTGTACATACAAATCACCTTTACCAGAACGACCGATATAACCTTCAGCAGCAATAATGTCGCCTAGGTCTAAACCTTTAATGGTTTCAAGAATATCTTTTGGTAAACCTTTACGGTCAACATATAACTGGATACGACCAGTCATATCTTGGATTACCATGAAAGAACCACGGTTCAACATGACACGGCCAGCAACTTTTACATAGACATGTTCAGCGCTTTCAATCTGTTCTTTCGACTGATCTTTAAATTGTTCTTGTAGATCAGCAGCGTAGTGTTCACGTTTGAATGTATTTGGCCAAGGACTTTTTCCAGTATCCTTTGCAACATCTTGGATTTGCTTTAATTTGGCATGACGCTGTGCAATTAAATCGTTTTCGGAAATAGTTGGTTCAGAAGTCGATTGAGCGTTTTGTTGCGTCATCTCTGCCTCGATTTAAGTAAAAATGAAGTGGCATAGCTTAACAGATTGCTGAGATTTTTCGAATGATTTCAATCAAACAAAAATGAAAAAAGTCAAAGCAGTCAAACTAAAGACGTTTTGAATGAAGAAAATTACTTAGACCAATCGCTAAGATCATTTTTTTTTGCTTTAAGTAAAATATAAAAAAATCCAAATAACCTCGATTTTTAAAAGGCCTATTTTGCCTTTTATTTTATCTATGAGATTGTGTAGCAAATAATGAAAATTCTATTTTTACATGGCTTGGATTCTTCTCGTGAATCAACAAAATTCCATGCCATTTTACATCCTGAAAAATTTTGTATTGATGTAGATTATCGTAACTTAAGTTATGCCTCAGTGAAGGACTTTTATCATCAAGCAATTGAAACGATTAAACCTGATTTATTAGTCGGTCATAGCCTTGGTGGCTATTGGGCTTTAAAAACAGCTGCTCAACATAAGTTAGCTGTTGTTGTTGCCAATCCAAGCCTTAATCCTAGTTTTCGTAATGATTACCCCAACCTTTGTGATGAAGATCTTGATCACTCTAATCCTAAAATGGCTTATTTAGAGTTAGGAGACGAGCAACTTGATATGTATCAAGTACAGGAAAAACTTTCACCTTATATGACAGTAGAAACATATGACGGAGGCCATCATCGTCTTGCTTATCCTTCTCGTCTCAATGATCTGATTTCTAAAATTCATAAAAAATACTTTGCCTAAACAACCAACTGAGCAAGATGAACTAACTCCCTTCTGCAATATCTTTTACAACTTCAAAACCTTGAACAAAGCCACTTTTTAACATACCGATATATTCAGGTAAGGTGGCCAATTCAACTTTTAAAGTTGTAGTATTCCCATTTTGGCTTAAAAAATATTTTTCTAGTGAACCACTCCAGCCTTTCACCTCTTCACTTTCTAAGTCTTCCTTACCCTCTTTAATCATTCCTAAATGTTTAAAAATTAGCACCTCAGGCTTTTTCATTTCTTCAATGGTCGAAACCATTCCATTTCCTTCTCCGTCTAGAAAATATGTTTTACCACCAATCTTCCAGTCAGTACGCATTGAAGAATCCGGCGCAAAGAATTTCGTCCATGCATTATATGTCTCGCTATTCCAGAGTATATTCCATACTTTTTCTATAGGCGCGTTAATTTCTACTTCATATACTAGAATTTCCATATTCAATTTCCTTATCTCTGTTACTCAAGTGTTCAATAAACTTTCTCGTTTTATATAAACATGAATTTACCTGTCTATTTATTAATCAGCTTATGTTTTTAAGAACTTTATTTATATAAATGCTTTGTTCTTTTTGTAACCCTTCATATCACTTAAAACCTTATTACATTAATAAGTGAATAAAAACATATGATTTATTATATGCTTATGTTGAAGTTTTGCCTAAATAACCAGTTATTTGTCTCGATATGCCATTCATCTTTGCTTACGAATGATTAAACTCCCTTATGTGCTTTACTTTGAATGTAGAACTGCGTAAAAATTTGATACCCGATCAAAGCTACATTAGTTATTATTGAACGGATCGTAGTTACATTATTAATAGATGGAATAGTTTTACTGAAAGGCAGCTTTGAGCAAACTTATCAGTGCGGAGAGTCTCATGAAAAAATATCAATGTATCGTTTGTGGATGGATTTACGATGAAGCAGAAGGATGGCCACAAGACGGCATTGCAGCTGGAACAAAATGGGAAGATATCCCTGATGATTGGACTTGCCCTGATTGTGGCGTTTCAAAAGCTGACTTTGAAATGATCGAAATCTAATGTCTTAAATTAAAAGGCCATGATTTACATGGTCTTTTTTATATATCACCAATCACCGTATTAAATGAACAATTCTAATTCTGGAGAAAAAAATGCATCCAATCGTCATTATCGGATCAGGCATGGCGGGTTATACCTTAGCACGTGAGTTCCGTAAGCTTAACCCAGAGCAAGAACTTGTGATGATTTGTGCGGATGATGCGGTGAACTATGCAAAACCAACGTTATCTAACGCCTTTGCAGGTAAAAAGGCTCCGGAACAAATCTCGTTAGGTGATGCTGCAAAAATGAGTGCACAGCTCAATATGCGTATTGAACCTTTTACATGGGTGAAAGAAATTTTAGCTGAGCGTCATGAGCTTGTTCTGGAGAAAGATGGGGTAACTTCAAATCAACCCTACTCAAAACTGATTTTAGCCGTTGGTGCTAACCCGATTCGTCTTGCAATTGCAGGTGATGGCAGTGATGACATTCATGTGGTGAACTCACTGATTGATTATCGTACCTTCCGCGAAAACCTTGCTCAGCGCAAAGATAAACGTGTTGTGATTTTGGGTGCTGGTTTGATTGGTTGTGAATTTGCCAATGACTTACTTCATAGTGAATATGATGTAACAGTAATTGATTTAGCACCTCAACCATTAGGCCGTTTGTTACCGTCACACATTGCTTCAGCTTTCCAAGAAAATCTTGAAGAAGCTGGGGTTAAATTTGCATTAGGCACAACCGTTGAAAAAGTAAGTAAGATCAATAATGGTGAAGATTACGCCGTTACATTAGCAAATGGTCAAACTTTAGTTGCTGATATCGTGCTTTCAGCAATTGGCCTACAACCAAATATTTCTCTTGCTCAAAGCGCAAATATTCAAACCAGCCGTGGTGTAATTACTAATAGCTTGCTTGAAACCAATCAAGCAGATATTTATGCGATTGGTGACTGTGCAGAAGTGAACGGTACCCTGCTTCCATATGTAATGCCAATTATGCAACAAGCGCGTGCTCTAGCAAAAACATTAAGCGGCCAACAAACAAATGTACATTACCCTGCAATGCCAGTTGCGGTAAAAACCCCGGCTGCACCACTTACAGTTTTACCGGCACCGGTTGATGTCGATGTAAATTGGGAAACTGAAGAATTCGACGATGGTATGCTTGCCAAAGCAATTGACAATGAAGGAACATTGCGTGGTTTCGTATTGTTAGGTGCAACAGCAGGCAAGCAACGTTTAACGTTAACTAAGCTTGTTCCAGATCTTATTCCTGCCCAAGCATAAGGTTTAAACTGGGAATACTCGCTCAAGAGTATTCCTTCAAGGAATGCATAACATGAATAGCGCCTTACAATTTAGTATTTCACCCTACACTCCTTTTATGCAAGAAACCAAAGTCAACTTAGGCAATGGTATTGAATTGCATGTAGAAGTAGGTGGAAAAGCAGAGCATCCGACCATTTTGCTGATTATGGGCTTAGGTGCCCAAATGCTATTTTGGCCGGACTTTTTCTGTAAATCGCTCATTGATCAAGGTTTTCGTGTTATTCGTTTTGATAACCGTGATATTGGCCTTTCTTCAAAAGTTCGTCATCAGGGTAAACGTTTAAATACCATGAAATTGATGGGACGCTTTGCTTTAGGGTTAAAAAATCAGGGAGCACCTTATACATTGTATGATATGGCAGACGATGTATCGATGCTTCTCGACCGTTTAGGTGTAAGTAAAGCACATGTGGTCGGTGCATCAATGGGTGGTATGATTGCCCAGATACTTGCTGCAAAATATCCGGAGAAAGTAGAAAAATTAGGTTTGATGTTTACCAGTAACAACCAACCTTTTTTACCACCACCGTTTCCTAAACAACTTTTAAGCTTGATTGGCAAGCCCGAATCACGTGATGAAGAAGGGATTGTTAACCACAGCTTAAAATTATTCCAATTGATTGGTTCTCCTGGTTATATTAATCATATTGAAGCCGTTCAAACTGCACGAAAACTTTATCAACGTAGCTATTATCCTGCTGGTGTACTTCAACAGTTTTTAGCAATATTATGTACAGGTTCCTTACTGCAACTGGACCGTGAAATTAAGCAACCCACCATAGTCTTACATGGCTCTCGTGACCGCTTACTTCCACCAAGCCACGGTAAGGCTGTAGCAAAAGCAATTTCCGGTGCTAAGTTTGAATTAATTGATGGAATGGGGCATGATATCCCTGCCCATTTTATTCCACAGCTTAGCGGTTTATTTGCGCATCATTTTAAATCATCATACTAGGACACTATGGCTGCATTACCCTCACTAAGACAGCTATCATATTTAGTTACGTTGTCGGAAACTTTGCATTTTACTGAAGCAGCACGCCGCTCTTTTGTTACCCAATCGACTTTATCGGGCGGTATCATGGAGCTGGAAAGGCTATTAGGTGGCGTTCTGGTTGAGCGTGACCGTCAGAATGTGCGCTTAACACCATTAGGTGAACAAGTCGTTGCTAGAGCCCGTGTATTGCTAGCAGATGCTCAGGATTTAATGCGTTTAAGCCGTGAAATGAGTGAACCATTAACTGGTGATCTTCATTTGGGTGTTATTCCAACCATTGCACCTTTTATCCTGACACGGTTACTTGATGAAGTGCATCAACAATTACCAAAGATTCAGTTGCATTTACATGAAGCTCAAAGTGAGAAAATTGTAGAGCGCTTAGAACACGGTAATTTGGACATGATCGTCCTTGCCCTACCTTTTGACACAAGAAGTCTAAAAGTAGCTGAAATTTCAAAAGAAAATTTATATCTTGTTTGTAGTAAGCAAGATACAAATGCACTTCAAGCAAACTCTCTCGATGACCTTGATTTATCGCGTCTTATTTTGCTTGAAGAAGGTCACTGTTTACGTGACCATGTATTAAGTGCTTGCCCAATTGGTGAACGTAAAAACGATAACCGCTTAAAAGCAAGTTCATTACCAACATTAGTCGAAATGGTTTCTTCTAATTTAGGTTTTACGCTTTTACCAGAAATCGCAATTGAAAACAGTATGATCAAGTTTAATGATCAGATTACTGCAAAACCAATTGAAGATGCACCAAGTCGTACTCTAGCGCTCGTTACACGTAAAAGTACACCATTGCAAAGCGAGTTTGATGTACTCCTGCAAATCATGCAGAAAATCACAACAAATTTACATGAATAAAAAAAGGAGTCTTCGGACTCCTTTTTCTTTTACTGTGCTGTTAAAGATGCCCATTTAAAGACCCAAGCCGATTTCAGATCCAAACTCTCATCTGAAATTATTTTTTCTCGAATAATTTGTGCAATCGCAAAATCATTAGCGGGGTCTACCATAACCCGTATTCCTTTTGTGGTTGGGCTAGTCACAATCTTATATCCTTTCGCCTGCAATTGAGACTGGATCATATTTGCTTTATTTTGATTAGGTGCCAATGCAACTTGTACCATCCATTTTTTTTCGCCATTTTCTAAAATTTCTTTAGCTACTGCTGCATCAAGCTGTTTTTTATTCTCAAGATTTTTCTTTTCTTCTATTTTTTTTAATTGAGTATCTTCAACTTTCTTTTGTGCTACCAGCTCATCTTGAGTAGGTTTTCTTTTCTGAACCGTTATTACTTTATTTTGTGTATCATTTTTCTTATTTTTCTCCTTAGAAGGTTGTATAAAGTAGGGATATATCATTTGATCATCATATTTATGAAATACAATAATATCTCCATAGCACTTTTGATCTGCATACGCAGTCACTGGCATTACCCCTAAAAATATTCTAATAAATAAACTTTTAATAAAGCATTGCATATTATTCACTTACCAAAGTTAAGTATATTTAATGCAGCGTATTAAAGTAGATTTCACATAATTTGTATATTTTTAAAATTCAATGTTTTATGTAAAGAATCACATATTTTAAAAACATATTGCGGTGTTTCAAACTATTATCGTATATCCTGCAACCATTTAAGAATTCTGATTAAATTACTATGAATTTCAAACAATTAAAAAGCCGATATAATATCGGCTTTTTAATATTAAGTTTTATTTAAATGTTTCTAATAATTCTCTTTGAGCATTATGTAGTTTTTCACCTTCAGTAGGTTGAGCACGGACCCAAGTACCATCACCTTGTAATAACCAAGCTTGCTGATTGTCTTGCAAATAATTAAGAAGACCTTGCTGATAAATTCGTTTTTTCAATGCAGGATCTTCAATCGGGAAGCATGCTTCAACACGATTAAATAGGTTACGATCCATCCAGTCTGCACTTGAACAGTAAATACGTGCATCACCATTATTACTAAAGTAATAAACACGTGTATGCTCAAGGAAGCGTCCTACAATTGAACGTACTCGAATATTTTCCGATAAATTTGGCAATCCTGGGCGTAAGCAACAAATAGAACGGATAATGAGATCTACCTGTACCCCTGCTTGAGAAGCTTCATACAATTTATTGATTAATTGAACTTCCGTTAAAGCATTCACTTTCACAATAATTTGAGCTTTACGACCAGCCTTTGCATTGGCAATTTCTTCATCAATAAAGTTGATGAGCTGAGCATGCAAAGTAAAAGGTGCATGGAGTAACTTTTTCAGTTTTGCCATTTTGCCCATACCTGTTAACTCTTGGAAGATACGGTGTACGTCTTCACATAAGTCTTTATCAGTCGTCATGAGACCATAATCGGTATAAATACGGGCATTCATAGCATGGTAGTTACCTGTTCCTAAATGAACATAACGTACCAATTTATTATTTTCACGGCGTACCACCATAATCATTTTGGCATGGGTTTTATAACCCACGATACCGTAAACGACCACTGCTCCTGCTTCTTGAAGTACATTTGCCACTTCAATGTTTGATTCTTCATCAAAACGGGCACGTAATTCAATAACTGCCGTTACTTCTTTTCCATTACGTGCAGCTTCAGCCAAGACTTGTACAATTTCCGAATCAACACCACTACGGTAAAGCGTTTGTTTAATTGCAAGTACTTGTGGATCACGTGCTGCTTCACGAAGTAACTGAATAACTGGAGCAAAAGATTCAAATGGATGATGAAGTAAAATATCCTGCTTTTGCATGGCCGAGAAAATACTCTCGGTCTTTTTAAACACTTTTGGTACGACTGGCGTATGCGAGTCATAACGCAAATGAGGACGTTTAAAGTTTGAAACCAGACGAGCCAAGTTTACCGGACCATCAACTTTATATAGTTGTTCTTCGTTTAAGTCGAATTCTTCAAGCAGATATTCATAAATATGTTGTGGACAGTTATGAGTTACTTCCAAACGAACTGCACGACCAAATCGGCGTGAACTTAATTCACCTTTTAAAGCTTTAGCTAAATCTTCAACGTCTTCATTGAGCGCCAAATCAGCATTACGAGTTACACGGAATTGATAACATCCAGTTGCAGTCATGCCGGGGAATAAGTCTGATACATGTTCATGAATAATTGCCGACAGCATGACATGATGCTCTTTACCGCCTGTTAACTCATCTGGTAATCGTACAACACGTGGTAATGAACGCGGCGCTGGTACAACGGCTAAATCAATTTGACGACCAAACGCATCTTTACCTTCCAAAGTCACAATAAAGTTCAGACTTTTATTGACTAACCGTGGGAATGGGTGAGCAGGATCTAGACTAATTGGTGTTAAAACAGGTGCAACTTGTTCCTGAAAATATTTTTTAACCCAAGCCGATTGAGCGGGCGTTAATTCCCCACGACGCAAGAAGCAAATATCTTCTTCACGGAGTTTAGGCAAAATTTCTTCGTTTAAAATACGATATTGGCGTTCAATTGCCGCATGAGCAGTCTCAGAGATTTTTTGTAAGACTTGTCTTGGTGTTAAACCATCAGGGCTTCGACTTTCATTGCCTAGAGCATATTGCTCCATAACTCCTGCCACACGAATTTCAAAAAACTCATCTAAATTACGCGAAAAAATGAGCAAGAAATTCATTCGCTCAAGTAATGGATGTAAAGGGTCGACTGCCTGCTCCAATACGCGCAAATGAAAGTCAAGAATAGACAATTCACGATTAATATAACGGTCGTTATAACTATATTCTGTTGGGGTCGTTGCTGTAATCGCTGTATTCATGTCTAACTTAATCTCTTTCCAACCAAAATCTCTGCAAAATAGTATGCTGCAAATTTATGTCAATTTGATAAAAACTAAAAAAATAACACATCTTTAAGACAGAGTTATTCAGGAATCTGGGTGCTATTCATATAACGTAAAATAACGCGTTTTCGATATTGTAGTTTATGGTCATTACGGTGATCTTGATAATATTTTGGATCAGGCAATAACGCGGCTAAAAAAGCAGCTTGTTCACGCGTTAAGCTTTTAGCACTTTTACCATAATAATATTGAGAAGCTGCTTCAACACCGTATAGATGTTTGCCAAATTCAACCGAGTTCATATACACCTCAAGAATTCGGCGTTTTGACCACATGCGCTCCATCATCCATGTCGCTACTGTTTCTTGGCCTTTACGAATAAATGAACGCTTATTATATAAAAACAAATTCTTTGCAAGCTGTTGAGACACGGTAGAACCACCCGCAACAACTTCACCCTCTTCATTGTTACGCTCAAGGGCAAAATGAATACCGTACCAATCAAAGCCATGATGATGGATAAATTTAGCATCTTCACCAGCTAAAATCGCATGTTTGAAATTATCGCTAATATCGTCATAGTCGAGCCATTCATGAATAATTGGCCGAGATGTATCAGACCAATAATCAATTCGCATAAACATGGTGGTATCAACTTCATGTGTACGCCACCAAACCAAACTTGAGAAGATCCAAAGCTGAATTAAGAGAATTGCCCCAATAAAAATTAACAACACGCGAACAATAAAAGCTTTCATGTTCGTCCTGATCTCCTGTATTCAACTTTTTTCATGTTAAGCTGTAAAGCATGTTCATATATAACAAAAGCATAGCATGACTCAATCTCAGCCTCCGCACATTAATCGTAAACTCAATGTACAAGCATGGTGGCTGACCGCCCTACTGATCTCAATTAATGTAGGTTTATTCATCTGGCAAATTATATCTGGGGTCGACATTAGTGACCCAGCCATAAAAGATGCTCTTCACTGGGGAGCAGATTTTACACCACTTACTTTCTCTGGACAGCCAGAACGTTTATTTACCAGCATGTTTTTTCACTTTGGTATTATTCACCTTATGCTTAACATGTGGGCCTTATATATTTTCGGTAATGTCGCTGAAGCTTTATTTGGTCGTTTATATGTTATTGGTCTGTATTTACTTGCAGGCTTGTTTGGTAGCCTTTTAAGTAGTTATATCAATATTCAAAATGGACATGAATTACTACAACACTTTGATCCAAGCTTACTTCCTCACGTAAGTGCGGGTGCCTCGGGTGCCGTGATGGGACTAGGTGCAGCTTTAACTGTTCTTTCTTTATTTCCACCCGTACCACACCAAGCCTACATACTTGATAAAAAAGCATTATTAATGATTATGGCGATTAACCTTATATTCGGTTTGGTTGCCACAGGTATTAATAATGCTGCACATGTCGGTGGCATGGTTATGGGTGCATTACTCGCACTGATTTGGTATTTAAGCTATCGCACTCAATTTAGAAGCCTACTAAAATTTTTAGGGTTGGTGGGAGGCCTTTTAATGATTGTCGGCTTCTATATCTACTGTAATCAGCTCAACTCACCATTACTTCCGCTTTGGCATGAGGTTTTAATTCAAAACCCAGAAATACTACCCTAACTTAAATCTGGTTTAGTTCCCGTAAACTTTGTAATGGCGGCAAATTACAAAGATACCCAAGTCGATATCGACCAATGAGAGCACAAAGCAACATCATAGCCAGTGGTAAAATCAACCATATTTCAATATGCCACTGTAGAGCCATATTCATTTTATAACTTGCAATTGCACTAATTACCTCAGCAAAACAGCAGGCAACAATGCCTGCTAACAGCCCTAAAAATCCAATTTCTAAGCTCAGCATCTGCTTCATTTTATTTTTAGACAAACCAAATGACCGTAATAAAGCAACTTCCCGACGGCGCTCATCCATTAACAGATTTAAACAAGCAATTAATACTAATACTCCAGAAAAGCCAACCAAAGCCGCGAGCACAGTCACGATTTTGACCAATACATTCATTAAACGCTTTACTTCATCTAAAATTCGATCAACATCAATAAAAACCGTATTGGAGAATTGCTGAATAATATGAATCATCTTAGATTGATCTTGCTTAGGCACGTAAAAACTACCCAAGTAGCTACCTGCATTCTCATCTAAAGTTTTTGGCGAAAAAATAAAGAAGAAATTTGGACTAAAACTTTCCCATTCAACATTTCTAAAATTCACAACTTTAGCTTGTAAAGTACCGTCTGGCAGGCTAAAAGTAAGCTTATCGCCAATCTGAATACCTAGACTTTCAGCAGTTTTTGCCTCTACTGAAACTTGGCCTACAGCGTTGAACCCAGATTGACCTTTTGTAATGGCATTGTCATTTGGTAAAGCACTCGACTGAGTTAAATTTAATTCACGGCGTAAAGCATTATTTTGCTTTATGGCTTCTTCTGAAAAAGGTACATCATTCTTTGCGAGTAACCGCCCACGAATGTTTGGATATAACGGTGTACTTTGCCAACCATTTTGCTTTAACTGTTGCTCAAAAGCTTTTAAATCGAATGGAGGTAGGCCATAAACAAACTGGTTTGGTGTTCCCTCTGGTAATTGCTGTTGCCAACGCTCTAATAAATCTGTTCTTAATACACTTAACACGGTAATGAGACTTAAACCCAAAGCCAGTGCTGTAATTTGTAAAGCACTTTGCGATGGTGAACGAATATAAAAAGATAAACGGGTTTTCATCTTCTTTAAACTACGAAGCAAAACCCAAACAGCGGTGTACAACAAAATACAAAGAGCGATAATCGCAGCCAAAACCATAATGCTGAGCATCAAGTTTTCACTTAAAACTAAGCTAAAAATAACAAGACTGGTAATACCAGCAAAGAACATAAAAAATAGTGATTTTCGAGATTTTGCCTGCTCTCGAATAACTCGAATTGGAGGTGTATTTAACAGCTCCCAAATGCTTGGCAAAATAAATCCGAGTAGCACAATCACACTCGTAAAAATGGCAATTGGTAAGGGGCCAATTAAAAAACCGACCGCGGAAAAACTTAACTCTAGTTGTGGAATGAGCTGCAACATAAGCTCAAGCAAGCCATAGCCCATCATTATTCCGAGTAGGCTACCGATCACAATCGAAACTGCACTGACTACACAAAGTAGCCCGATATAGGCCCATAAAATTTGGAACTTACTGGCACCTAAACAACGTATTAAAGCAATATGATCTTGGTTTTGCTGAACATAACGCTGACTCGTTAACGCGATGGCAATGCCACATAATAAAATCGTTAAAATATTGGCAAGTTGTAAGAATGTATCGAGGTTTTCTAACGGACGTAATAATCTACTATTTGATTCACTGGCATCGCGTAAGCGTAAACCTGCAGGTTCTTCCTGATCATTTACGGGTTTATGTTGCTGTTTAAATTGCTGACTAAAGTTCTGAACCTGTTCAGGTTGACCAGACATTAACAATCGATAATCAATTCTACTGCCAGTTTGTATTGCATGCGTTTTAGCAATATCGGCTTGATGAATAATAACGGTAGGCGAAAAACCAGAAAAACCTAACTCTTGATTTGAATCTCGTACGATGACACCACTAAAACGAAATTCGGCATCTGCAATAGAAACCGTATCGCCTAGTTTAACTTTAAGTAAATCGGCTGCTCTTTGACTTAACCACACTTGGCTTGGTTGAATGCTATGAGCACGGGGTGCAATCTCAAGCTTTCCTCTTAATGGGAAAGCAGGTTCTATTGCTTTGACATTGACCATGACAAACTGATCTTGAGTATGTGCCATTGAACTAAACATGGTCACATTGGTCTGCCTTAAACCAAGCTGCTCTGCTTTTTTCTGCCATTTAGTGTCTAGAGGTTCGTTATTCGACAGAACTAAATCAGCTGCTAACATTTGTGCTGCTTGTAGGCTTACCGCATTTTTCACTTGATCATTACTAAACTTAAGGGCCGTGGTTGTGCTAATGGCAAGTGAAAGCGCAATAATAAGTAAATATAGCCCTCCAGTACGAAAGCTTTGTAGTAAAAGTGGCTTAAGTAAATTACGCATAGTCTAGCCACCCTGTACTGTCTTTAGTCGTCCGTCATCTAACTCAACATGACGTTGACAAAGCGCTGCCAAGTTACGGTCATGTGTGACCAAAATAAGCGTTGTACCAAGCTCTTTATTTAAATCAAAAAGTAGAGTTTCAATTTCTTGAGCCGTTTGTCCATCTAAGTTCCCAGTAGGTTCATCGGCAAAAATGATTTGTGGTTCGGCAATGAGAGCCCGAGCAATTGCCACACGTTGCTGCTCTCCTCCAGATAAGACTTTAGGGGTTTGCTCTGCCTGTCGGCTTAAGCCTACTCGATGCAACCAATCTAAGGCTTTTTGTTCAGCAACTTTATAATCAAAATCTTTACGCAACCGAAGTGGTAACATTACATTTTCAAGTGCACTTAACTGCGGTAAAAGTTGGAAAGACTGAAATACAAAACCGATATGCTGCATTCGAATTTGAGCGCGCTGCTCTTCTGTTAACTGATGAACCGCCTGTCCACATAACCACACTTCTCCTTCAGATGGTTGATCTAAAGTCGCTAAAATACCCAGTAATGTTGATTTACCCGAACCAGAACGTCCTGTAATTGCTACCTGCTCCCCCTCATAAATTTCTAAATCAATATTTTTTAAAATCGTAAACTGATTTTGGTTAATCTGAATAGTTTGTGTAACTTGATGGGCAGCAATGATAGGTTGTGGCATGATGTGGACAGTCCTATATATTTAGTATTCGGGTCGAAACACAAATGTATAAATCTTATTTGTTTAGTTCTAAAAGTCTCTTGCTTATTTCATTGAGCATGTTGCCTATGTTCGTCTCGGCCAAAACTATTTTAATTTTAGGAGACAGTATTAGTGCCGGTTATGGAATAGACCCTAAACAAGGTTGGGTACAATTACTACAAAAACGTTTAGACCAACAGTATCCCAAACAACATAAAGTGGTCAATGCAAGTATGAGTGGTGAAACGACTAGTGGCGCGTTGGCACGATTACCTAAACTTTTACAGACGTATAAACCAGAGGTTGTTGTTATTGAATTAGGTGGGAATGATGGCTTGCGTGGACAACCGCCACAAATGATTCAACAAAATCTGTCTCAGCTCATCCAATTAAGCCAAAAACAAAAAGCACAGGTTATTCTTTTTGGTATGAAGATTCCGCCAAATTATGGGACTGCTTATAGCAAGGCTTTCGAAAACAACTATAAAACTGTAAGTCAAAAATATCAGGTGAAATTACTACCATTTTTCCTTGATGGAGTCGCTGGTCAAAAACAGCTTATGCAAAATGATTTGATTCATCCAAATGCTCAAGCACAATTGAAACTACTTAATTTAGCTTATCCATACATAAAAGGTGCCCTATAGGCACCTTTTAATTTTAAATCTTTTTAGACTGATCAGAAGTCAAAAAAAGTAACTTCACCAGTTTCTAATGAATATTCTGCACCAACAACAATCAATTCACCTTTTGCAATCAAGCTTTCAAGCACACTTGAACCATGACGTAACTGATTTACCGAAGCAAAAACATTTGAACGTACTGCATGGCACGATAATTTTTTCAAATCATTTTTTAAGTCAGTTTGCATTAAAATTTCAACAGATGGACGAACACGGTTCACAATCGACATCAAGTTAGATGAAGGCGGTTGATCAGGGTTCATTAATGTATCAATTGTTGCTTGAATCGCGCCACAATGACTATGTCCTAATACAACTACAACTGGACAGTCATAGCGCTCTGCTGCGAACTCAACACTACCAACTTGTGAAGGTGCAACCACATTACCAGCAACGCGAATTACGAATAAGTCACCAAGACCTTGATCGAATACCATTTCTGCTGGTACACGAGAATCAGAACAGCCTAATACAATCGCAAACGGATTTTGATCCTTTGCCATTTCAGCACGTTCGTGATGCGATAAGGTTTTTGCAAGGGAAGTATTTCCATTTACAAATCGTTGATTACCGGCTTTCAGACGATCTAAAACTTCTTGCGCAGTAGGCATTTTATATTTCCATTGTTTTTTCAAGGTTGGAAATCATTTTAATGTGTCAAAATTTGAATGTCACTGACAAAAAATAAATCCTTTTTCATGAAAAATTTTAAAAATACTTCCTTTACTTAAATGTGAAACTTACTGTCCCTTCCCTACTGTTTAGTGAAAAAATAAACATACTTTAGTTCCTAGATTGACTATAATTTTCTTCATTCCAAACGTTTGGCAAATGACTCATTGGCAAAGTTTTTCAATAATTTTTCAAACTCGCTTAAGCTTCAAGGATGAAATCTATGACCAGGCTGTCTGCATCAATTAAAGCCTCTATGAAAAAAACTGCTACTGCACTGACATTAGCTTGTAGCTTATGGTCGGTTATGAGCATTTCTCAAGCACAGGCAATCGACAATATTGATGTAACGTATCAAACAGTCTTACAGCAAGAACGCAGCTGGGCGGGCCTTCAAAGCAAAAAATTAAAAGTAGGTGATATCACTTGGTCATATAGTGAAGGTGGTTCGACCACAAAACCAACCTTATTACTTATTCATGGTTTAGGTGGCAGTCGTGACAATTGGAATCGCATGGCGCATTACTTAACTACGAATTACCACGTCATTATTCCAGACCTACCAGGTAGCGGCGAAACTATTGTTGCTCAAGACTTTGACTATTCGGTTCCGAACCTTGCTGAAAAATTACGCCGTTTTGTTGAAGCTGAAAATTTGAAAGGACCTATCCATATTGCTGGGCACTCACTTGGTGGTTCTATTGCCCTACTCTATGCTGGACAGTATCCATTTGAAACCAAAAGTCTATTTTTAGTTGATAGCGGCGGTATTTTCCGTTCTGCCAATACAATTTATCTAAAAGACCCTGCCTACTTAAAACAACTTTTGGTCTCTAAAAAAGGTGACTTTAATTATTTATTAAAACAAACCATGTTTAATCCTCCGTTTATTCCTAAAGAGTTCTTACAAGCTCAAGAAAAACTGATGATTAATCAGGCGCCACAAACTCAAAAATTGGTCGACCAACTCATTGCACTTAATAAAGTCTATACTCCAGACTCTTTTGCGGTACTCACCAAAACCATTGATGCACCCACACTCATTTTATGGGGCAAACAAGATAAGATTATTAATGTAGAAGTGGCGAGTGAACTCAAACGACTTTTGAAAAACGCACAGCCTCCAGTTATTTTAGAAAACGTAGGCCATATGCCAATATTGGAAGCTGAGCAGTTAGTTATTCAACAATATGTACCGTTTTTACTAAAAGTAGAAACAGATCAGACGTCAAAAACGACCGCACCTTAAATAAAACTTCGGACTTGTGAGACCTTATGTCTACCCAACCAATCATAGAAAAACTTATTGAAGCTCATCTAGATTTTTTAGATGAGCAATTTGCTCAGACTCAGGTGATCCAACAAGAGTTTGAACAATTTTATCATTGGTTGAGCAGTCGACAATTACAGCACCTTTGGACCTTTGACCAAATTCAACAGCTCATTCAAAAGCAGATTTTAGGTACACCTGCTTCTGATTTTCTACTTGAACAGATTGCTGAGCATATTCGCTTTGCACTCATTCATCCTGCAAATGACACGGCAACAGTTGAAGACGTTATTCCTGTTTTAACCATTGACCGCATTGCGCAGTATGTTGCAAGTAAAGAAGAGCACCGTAAAAAACTCATTAAAACAATTGTAAATAATCCGGCCTTTTCTGCCCTTTTAACGCAACTGATTCAGCAAACAATGCATGATTATTTAGATGAATCTATGTCAAAACGTGTACCGGGTGTAGGCCGTTTTATGAAAATGGGTAAATCGGTATTAGAAACAGTGACTGATTCTAATCTCGACGATACCATTAACTATTATTTGCAAAAGAATATTTTAAAACTCAGTCAAATGAGTGAACGCGTTTTAAACCAACATTTTGACAATGATAAGCTCTACCATTTTCAGGCAAATGTTTGGCACAAAGTTAAAACGATGCCTCTTTCTGTTTTGAAAAATTATGTAGAAGTTCAAGATTTAACAAAAACAGTGGGCTTAGGACATGAGATTTGGGACCACATTCGTCAAACTGATTACCTGAAACAACAAGTACATGATGGTATTTACACTTGGTACGTCCGTAATCAGGAACGTAGTTTTGACTTATTACTGCGTGACCTTAATATTGATGAAAGCCTAGTACAACACGAACTCACTCAGTTACTTGTACCAGTATTACAGCAATTAGTGACAACAGGACATTTAAGACGCCGTGCTCGCGTGTATCTAGAGAAATTTTATTATTCTGAAAAAACATTAGAAATTCTAAACAACAAAGGCGCTTAAAGCGCCTTTGTTGTTTAACTATTTAAAATTTATAAATAACCCCTAAATTATAACGGCGTCCGTCTAAAACATAATTGTAAGTTGCTACATCAATATCTTTATCAAATAAGTTATAAATACCTGCTGCAACTTGGATTTTATCAGTCGGTTTATAGTTCATACCAATATCAACCAACCCATAAGCAGGTTTTCCTTCAGCCATTGAAGTTCGGCTTAAATATTCAGAAGTTTTACTACGGAAATTCAAGCGGCTCCACATGCCCACCAAATCATTCACTTGCCAATCTAAAGTAGTATTAAACATGTGTTCCGGCATTTCATTTAAAGGTTGACCTTTAAACTCCCCACTCTTTTGCTCTGTATCAGTATAGGTATAATTAGCATTCAACTTTAAGTCAGGTGAAATGAGCCAACCAAACGTCGCTTCAACCCCTCTCATACTGGCTTTATCTACATTCGTACGTTGACTGACAAAATCAAATTTTGTACCTAACCAATCACAATTATAAGTACCTGCATCTCCTGAACAGGTTCTAACTTCTGTAATTTTATCCTTAAATTCGCTATTAAAAATCGTTAGGCCAGCATTCAAGTTATCTAAATTATCCCAAGAAAATGACAGCTCATAGTTAGTACTTTTTTCTGGTTTTAGATTTGGATTACCAACAATTACCCCTGCCGAACGTCCTCC
This sequence comes from Acinetobacter sp. ABJ-A23_2, assembly GCF_044538765.1. NCBI lineage: Bacteria > Pseudomonadati > Pseudomonadota > Gammaproteobacteria > Moraxellales > Moraxellaceae > Acinetobacter > Acinetobacter sp. ABJ-A23_2. Next base: position 73,621 of record NZ_JBIUCP010000004.1, on the reverse strand, counting down.
TCCCGTAGCTTGTCCCCATTCTGCTACTGTCGCTCTTAGCGCAGGTGTTTTATAGCCTGTTGAGACACCGCCTTTAATGATCCAGTTATCATTTAAAGTCCACACACCGTAAACCTTAGGAGTGAAATGATCTCCAAATTTTTCGTCCTGATCCATACGCAGTGACATTGTTAAAGTAAACGGATCAATAATATTCCATGCATCTTCTGCAAATAATGCCCAGCTATAACGATCTAAATTAGAAACAGGTTGTGACCCGCCCACTTTTAATTGGTTTCCTAAGTCATCTAATTCTTCTTTTAAATAACTGCCCCCAACGCTCAGCGCATGATTTGCGAGTGTGATCTGGTTAAGCGTATTAAAAGTAGTATTCACCGCTTCCATATTTCTAGATGGATTTTTATTTTCTTCGCGTTGAATATAAGAATGAGTTTTTACAGGACCAATGTCACCACGATGGGTCAAACTATATTCAGTACGATAATAATCCGTTATTGAATCCACTGGTGGATTACGTCCAGTTTGAATAGGCGAAACTGATTTTCCAACTGTAGCATTACGATTTTGAATAGAACGCTGATATTCAAGTTCAATGGTATGTTGGTCATTCGGAGTCAGACTTAAAGTGGCCCCACCTGCACGGATTTTTTGTTTGCTATAACCACCAATAATTTCATCTTCATCTCTTTGTGAAAATGTGCCGTTGGCTTTTAACCCAAGTAAATTCTTAATTAATGGCCCTGAAACATAAGTATTAGCTTGGTAAAGATTGCCAGATTTATTGTTTTCTTGGATGGTGGTATCCAACTTAACCGAGCTACTCCAAACATCTGCAACTTTTTTAGTAATAATATTAATTACACCACCCATCGCATCTGAACCGTAGAGTCCAGACATTGGGCCACGAATAACTTCAATACGTTCGATACTTTCGATTCCCGGTAACCAACCTTGTTCAATACCTGAATTATCACTATTTGGTCGTACAGAACGTGTGTTTACTTTCTTACCATCGACCATAATAACGGTATAGGCACTCCCCATTCCACGAATACTGATATCAGATGAACTTCCGCCCCCTGTAACCACGACACCAGGCACATCTTTAAGTGCATCAGTGACATCACGATATGCTTTTTTATTAATTTCATCTTGAGTTAAAACAGAAATAGAAGCGGCTGCTTTTTTTATATTTTGTTCAAAACCACTTGCTGTCACGACTATTTTTTCTAACTGTGCCACTTCACTATCTTTTTTATTTTTTCTGGAAGAATCAACTAAAATATTTTCACTTTCAGCGGCATAAGCCGCAGGAAACATTCCTGTAAGTACCGAAATTGATAGTACAGATTGGAAAATACGCTTAGTCATATCCTGCTCCAACAGATTAAATTATGAATAAATATTAAGTTTTACTTAAACAAATGTAACAAATTTAAATAATAAAATAAATAATATTGATAATTATTTTCAATTGATAAAAATAAAAAAACCTCAGGAAGAGGCTTTTTTATTTCACTTTTCAAATAATTTTATTATTTGAAGTAAGCGCCTTCTGCTTGCGTATGGTCTGTTTGGTCAACCACACGTTGAAGCTCAGGAATGTTTTCTTTCAAGGTTGTTTCTACGCCTTGTTTTAAAGTCACATCAATTGCAGAACAACCTTGGCAACCACCACCGAATTTCAATACAGCAGTTAAGCCATGTTCTGGGTCATCTTGCACTTCTACCAAGCTACAATTACCGCCATGCCCTGCAAGACCTGGGTTAATTTCTGCTTGAAGAATGTAAGTAATACGTTCTTCAATTGAAGCATCTGGTCCTACGCGTGGCACTTTAGAGTTTGGTGCACGGAAGGTTAACTGACCACCAAAACGGTCTTTGTTGTAATCAATTACAGCGTCTAAAAGATATGGAATAGACGGTGCATCAATGTATGCAGGAAAATCAGGATAGTCCTGTTTATAATCCGTTGGTACCACTTCTTCTGGTGCGCTATATGCCATACAGCACTCTGCACGTGGTGTACCCGGATGTTCAACAAAAATTCGAACGCCAATTCCCGGAGTATTTTGCTTCGCCAATAATTCGTGCAAATACTCTTGTGCAGATGGTGTAATCAAAAGGTTCGGAATTTCTTCTGCAACAGCAGTGTTGGTGTTCTCAGTCGACATAACAATATTCCTCAAGCTGATGCCTTTATATTAACCGAAGATGAGGGGGATTTAAAAAAAATCAACTAAATTTGTCGGATTTATACACAACAGGGTTTCAAGTTGTATTTTTAATGGCATTATTGACCTTAGTATTGATCATTTTTTAAATATTTCTTATGTTGCATTTGCCGTTTAACCATACTATTACCCTTATTATTATTACGGTCGTCGTCTCTTTACTTGCTTTTAGCAATCAAAACGTTATGAACCGCCTGATCTTCTGGCCGCCTGCAATGCAAAGTGGACAATTTGATCGTTTCATCACCCATGGTTTTATTCATGCCGATGGAACACATCTACTTTTTAACATGATTACCCTGTTCTTCTTTGGCAGTATTATTGAAAGTTTTTATCGCCAATATTTCTACGACATGGGCTTTGTCTTGTTCTATTTAGGCGGATTAATTTTTGCGATTTTACCAACCTATTTACAGCATAAAAATGATGCCAATTGGACAAGTCTAGGAGCTTCTGGTGCTGTATCTGCCGTTCTATTTGCTTATATTCTGTTTCAGCCGTGGAAGCTGATTTTTGTATTTTTTATTCCAGTACCAGCCATTATTTTTGCGGTTTTATATGTGGCTTATAGTATTTGGGCTGGTAAACGTGGCAATACTAATATTGACCATAGTGCCCATTTATGGGGTGCAGCTTACGGTGTAGTTGTAACGATTTTGATTGAACCAAGAGTGATTCCACATTTCTTGGATCAACTTACCCGCTTGCCGTTTTAAACTTAATATTTTTGAAAAGCCCAATATGGGCTTTTCTTTTTTTCTCATTTATTTATCAGCATAAATTCTCAGACATTTTTCTGATTTTCTTTGATCAATTCCTTGTTTGGATAGCAAAAACCATCTGATTAAACTCAAGCACAATTCTTTTAATAATTCAGATGATACAATGAAGTACAAAGCTCTTTTATCTAGTCTTTCCATTGCTTTATTTAGCTTATCTTTAGCTGGCTGTAACGATAATAACTCACAAGAAACTGCAGCAAGTACACCAAAGCAGCCCAATATTTTATTCATTATGGCTGACGACTTAGGCTATTCAGATTTAGGAGCCTTTGGCGGTGAAATTCATACACCTAATATTGATAGTTTGGCACAAGAAGGCCGACTTTTAACGGACTATCATACTGCACCCACTTGTTCCCCTACTCGCTCGCAACTCATTTCAGGGACTGACCACCATCTAGCAGGTATAGGGGCTATGGCAGAGCTTACCCCTGACCATTTAAAAGGACAGCCAGGCTACGAAGGCTATTTAAATGAACGCTCTTTATCAATTGCTCAAGTACTCAAAGACAATGGTTATCGGACATATATTAGTGGTAAATGGCATTTAGGCTTAACCCCTGAAACCAATGCACATGCCAAAGGTTTTGATCATTCATTTACTTTATTACAAGGTCTAGACCATCACTTTAAACAAGCTCCAAGCGCTTTTAAGCGAAACTCAACTTATACCGAAGATGGACAAATTATTCCTGTTTCAGCATTGCCTGATGACTTCTTCTCGACCAACTATTTTACCGACAAATTGCTGAACTACTTAGAGTCAGGCAAAAATAGCGGCAAACCGTTCTTTGCTTATGCTGCCTATACTGCACCTCACTGGCCTATACAGGCGCCTGCTGAATACCGTGACAAATATCGTGGCGTTTATGATGTTGGCTACGATGCTATTCGTAAAGCGCGTATAGCTCGCCAAAAACAGCTTGGAATTATTCCGGCAAACTTTGAGGCTGCAGAACCTATTGCGACGCAAAATGCACCACAAAAATATGGAAAATGGGATGAGTTAACGGCTGAGCAGAAAGCACTTGAAGCCCGAAAAATGGAAATCTACGCAGGTATGGTAGAAAATCTTGATGCCAACGTAGGTCGAATTATCCAATATCTAAAACAAAATAATCTTTATGAAAATACTTTAATTTTCTTTGTTTCTGACAATGGCGCAGAAGGTTTTATTCGTGGTGGATATGGTAGCGAATCTGGTTTTGATAACTCTGTAGCAAACGTAGGGACCCCTACTTCATACCACTATATTGGGCCACGTTGGGCCGAGGTCAGTGCAGCACCTTTCCATTTATGGAAAGATACCGCTGGGGAAGGTGCAACTACAGCACCTGCCATTGTGAAATTACCAAATCAGAAGAAAGCTGAAGAAACCAATCATAGCTTTGCATCTGTACTCGACGTTTTTCCAACGTTATTAGATTATGCTCATATTCCAGTCCCTCAAGGCCAATATAAAGGTCGAACCATTAATACACCGAGCGGTTATTCTTGGAAATCTGTACTTGAAAATAAATCACAAACCATCCGTCCAGCAAATTTCAGTTTTGCCGATGAACTCCATGGCAGTAAATATGCAAAACAAGGCGAATGGAAAATTGCGCTTCAAGGTCGTCCTGAATTAGGCACGAGTACTTGGGAGCTCTATAACATTGCCACTGACCGTGGTGAAAATCACAATGTTGCACAGCTTTACCCAGCAAAAGTACAAGAGTTGCTCTCGGTTTATCAAAAATACACTGAACAAAATGGCGTACAGGAATATAACGCCAAATGAAATTGAAACTGCTTCTAAGCACTACAATCAGTCTGTTGTTCATCACAGGCTGTAGTAAGTCTGAACATAGCTCTGACACGAAAATAGTTTTACCAAAGCAAGCCACCCCATCGGCTGCTTTGGGTTCTATTGAACAATGTAAAAGCTATACAGGCCTTCCTGCAGGTTGGCTTAAAAATGCAACTGCCGGAATGGTATTCATACCAGATGGGCATTTTAATTTTGGCTCTGAAAAAGCTTATCCTGATGAACTTAATTTTGGAAAAAAACAGCGGGAAGTTAAAGGTTTCTGGATTGATCAAACTGAAGTTACTGTCGCTCAGTTCTCAAGTTTTGTAAAAGCCACGGGTTATATTACCGATGCTGAAAAACAAAAGCAGGCTGCTGTTTTTTCTCCAGATCCCCATCATCCACAGCAATGGTGGCAACTCAAATCAGGATATACATGGAAAACACCAAACGGCAAAAATGGTGCACTTCCCAACTCTCATGAACCTGTACGCTACGTGACAAAAAATGATGCTGAGCATTATGCAGTTTGGCTAGGACGTGATTTACCAACAGAACTAGAATGGGAGTACGCCGCCAAAGCGAACTCACAAACTGACACGCCTTTACACCAAGCACCTACCGATGAACATCAGCATCCCCAAGCCAATTACTGGCAAGGTGCATTCCCTTTTGAAAATTTGAATCAAGATCATTTTACGAGTATTGCTCCTGTCGGCTGCTTTAAACCCAATGGCTTTAAGCTATTCGATATGATTGGAAATGTTTGGGAATGGACATCCTCTCCCTACCAAGGCGCGCATGATCAACATATGGGTAATTATTCTGATTTAAGACAAAAAGAAATGAGCAGTACCCAATATGTCATTAAAGGAGGCTCATTTTTGTGTGCTGAGAATTACTGTTCACGTTATCGAAATAGTAGCCGTTACCCTCAAGATTTTGATTTAGCAGCTACCCACGTCGGTTTTCGAACAATTTTACGTACACCTTAACTAGTTAAAACTATTTTGTAGTGTTGATATTTCTTAACCAAAAGTAGATCGAAAAACGATCTAATAATTTTTATAGTAGATAGTAAAAGGGAGAATGATAAAAAGTGAGAACAATATGAAAGCATTACTAGTTTGTGCAGCAGCAATTTTCACAATATCACTATCCGCCTGTGCGGTCCATACACCTGAAGGTAGTATTGTGATTGACCCAGATTCACCATATTACGGACATCCAGGAGGCTTTTGCCCACCAGGACAAGCTAAAAAAGGCCGTTGCTAATTAAAGGTTTAAATAGACTATAATCGAATTGACCTTACCGTTTAGCAAGATAACTTACAGCTCATGTGAAGGGTTTCACCCAAAATTAGATGGGGCGAAACTAGAAAATTATGGTGTAAAAAATCACCATATCCCCAAGATTTTTAAAAGACAATCTTACGTTGTCTTTCATCTAGTTTCACCCCAATTCTTTCTTATTCCGTTTGACTTGTCTTATCGTTTCATAAAAAAGTCTAGTTTTTACTCATCATCGTATCTTTTTTATTGATACATTTTGAACATTTTATCTTCAGCTTAAATCTGATGATTTCGCTCTATACAAAATAATCATTTATGTAACGTAAGTCTATAAAAATGTTCTAAAAATGTGAAAAAAATTGAGGTAAAAATGAGATCGAATTATCATAAAAAATCACTCAAACCACCTCTATCACAAAAATAATTTAATTTTCATTTTGTCAGTTATTGCCACTCGTTTCTTTTAATTGGCATAGATAATGTATACACCTGTATATTAATGCTACCGTACAAGTGAGATATTTTATGTCCAGCCAGAGTCCAGATGAAGGTCTACAGTTTCCGATACACGCTTCAACCAAAAAGCAAAGTACTTCTCGCACAGGCCAAGAGATTTTGTCAGAAGCTTTATCTATTGTAGATAATAAAACTGCTCAACAGATTTTGACTGAAAAAAACTGGCGGAAAAATTATCCAACATATTTTAAATCACTTGTTCAGCATGGACTCTCTAATAACAACAATCCGATTACCATTGCAAAACAGGGTTTACATAAGGCTCATCATCTCTTTGACTATTTCCGAGATGGTAAACACTATCTTTTAAAAGATGCTCTGCATATTTCCTCTTCTAAACCTTTAAATACAGTAAGGTTTAAAGGCGAAAGTGAAGCTGCACCAGAATGGTATGTGCAGTATAAAGGTAAAAAACTGAGTGGACAAAGCTTACTCGATCAAATCCAAAAATGGGAAAGCGCAGGCATTATTGAGCCTAGCCACGCCAAAGCATTACGTGAAGCCGTTGCCCACCCTGAATGGTTTGATTTATCTGACCGCACTATGGTCCTGTTTGGTGCGGCATCAGAAGCTGGCCCTTTACCTTGGTTAGCAAAGTGGAAAGCGAATATTGTTGCAGTAGATCTACCGAACCCAAGAGTTTGGGGCAAAATTTTACATACGATTCAGCAAGGAAATGCGACGCTGATTGCACCTACGATTGAATCAGTTGACTCATCAGCAAAAGCTTCAGAATTAAGAGATAAATTAGGCGCCAATTTACTAACTCAAATACCAGAAATTGCACAGTGGTTAGTTCAATTTCCACAAAAGTTAGATTTGGCTGCTATTGCTTATTTAGATGGGGAAAAGCATGTCCGTGTCTCAATGGCAATGGACAGCATTATGCAATATGTGAGTGAACATAAATCTGATACAAGCTTAATGTTTATGTGCACCCCAACCGATGTCTACGCAGTACCCAAAGAAGTTGCAGATGCTGCTCAAGAGAAATTTAAATCTCGTTCACAACTACAAAAAATGGCTGCAAAAGGAGTTTCTGCTCTTTCGCTCAAACGTTTTTTCCAAGCGCCTTATCAAGATTTGGTTACCAGCGAAAATGGTAAAACTTATGGTATTGCAGACTGTTTAGTGGTTGAACAAGGGCCAAACTATGCTTTGGCAAAACGTATTCAACAATGGCGTGCAACACTTGCCCGTCATCAAGGCCAACGTGTAAGTATTAATATTGCCCCTTCTACCACAACTCACTCGGTGACTAAAAATCCGCTACTTAAAGCTGCTTTTAATGGTGCCGAACTGTTTGATGTAGAAGCATTTAACCCAGAAACTACCAATGCGATTATGGCGGCGCTATGGATTCATGATTTAAGAAATGAATCTTCTGTGGCGAACCCTGAAACCGTACTTGATCACCCTCTTGAGTTGATGATGGAAGGTGCCAACCACGGTGGACTATGGCGTGTGGCTTATTTAGCTCGTACTGCCCTTCCTTTTGCTGCTATTTACGGTTTTGCAACCGAAAAACTTCCATTTAGGAAATCTTCTAAAAAATAATGAAATTAAAAGCCCAATTTTAGAATTGGGCTTTTTTAGCTTCAGTTATTTGTTTTGACTATGATTTAAATATTTTTGCATTTCATCTGGTGGCACCATACCACCACCAGTCGCCCAGACCACATGTGTTGCCTGCTTTAATTTCTCTGCTGACAATTGATGCAAAGCTAAATAATCAGGAGTAGTTTGCACATAATATGGCCCCATCATGCCTGCCGCAGCTGAGGGTTCAACTTGAATACTTTCAGTTTGATTTAAAAGCGCAATGAGCTCATATAAACATTCATCATGAATCGTGTAATAGCCATCAATTAACTGCTCCATAGCACGCCCTACGAAACCAGAAGCACGACCAACAGCTAACCCATCTGCAGCAGTAATGTTATCTAAACCAATGTCATTTACGGAAATCTGATCATGCAGACCTGTATAAACCCCCAGTAACATACACGGAGAATGTGTCGGTTCTGCAAATATACAATGTACATGCTCACCAAAAGCGAGTTTTAATCCAAAACTTACGCCACCAGGGCCACCACCTACGCCACAGGGTAAATAAACAAATAATGGGTGTTCTACATCGACTTTAATCTGTTTTTGCTCACACTGTTGTTTTAAGCGTATTCCTGCTACTGCATAACCTAAGAATAATGTTGTTGAATTTTCATCATCAATAAAAAAGCAATTTGGATCTTGTTCTGCGGCTTTTCGTCCCTGCTCTACAGCAACGCCATAATCACTGGCGTATTCCACGACATTGACACCTAGCGAGCGTAATTTATCTTTCTTCCATTGTCTTGCATCGGCAGACATATGCACGGACACTCTAAACCCGAGCTTCGCACTCATAATACCAATAGATAAACCAAGATTACCTGTAGAGCCTACCGCTATTTGATATTTGGAAAAAAATGTTCGAAATGCATCTTGATCAAGTTTACTGTAATCATCTTCTAACGTGAGAAGCCCAGCCTTAATTGCTAGTTTTTCAGCATGAGCCAAAACTTCATAAATACCACCACGTGCCTTGATTGAACCTGAAATAGGTAAATGACTATCTTTTTTAAGCCAAAGCTTTCCCGTAAGCTCCTGTTGTTTTGTTACAGATAGGGCTTGCTGCATATCTGCAATTTCTACTAATTCAGATTCAATTTTTCCATGTTGTGCTTGAGTTTCCGGAAATACTTTTGCCAAGTAAGGTGCAAAACGTTCTAGTCGAGCCTCGGCATCTTTTACATCTTGCTCGCTAAGTCCTACCTTCGCAAGAGCATCGTTTAAAGGATAACGGTTTGGATTGAACCAGAATGTTTCTTGGTAATCTTGTAATGTTTGAATGAGTGGAAATTGTTGTTTTAATTGATCGAGTTGAACCGTTTTCATCCTATATCCTTTCATAAATTTTTTGAGCTAATCACTTAGCACTAAGTGTTCGCAATAATCATTAACTCTTTACTGAATTTACCTGAAAAAAGCGATCTTTTCTTAAATATGCCAATAAAAAAGCCACTAATAATAGTGGCTTTTTAGATTTAAACAGACAACTTAAATGAACTTTAAGAACAACCAATATAAACCACCTGACAAACAAATGGTCGCAGGTAAAGTAAATATCCAAGCTGATAAGATTGTTTTAACAGTATTAAAGTTTAGACCTGATTTATTTGCAACCATGGTACCTGCAACCGCACTGTTTAAAACATGTGTAGTTGAAACTGGCATACCTAAACCATCTGCTGCTGCAATTGTACTCATTGCAATAAGCTCAGCAGACATACCTTGACCATAAGTCATATGGTTCTTACCAATACGCTCACCTACAGTCACCACAATGCGTTTCCAACCGACCATAGTGCCAAGACCAAGTGCCAATGCAACTGCAACTTTTACCCAGTTTGGAATATACTGTAAGAATGAATCCAAGCTACCACGATAATCTTTCACAAGCTTTTTCTGTGAATCATCCATTTTTGGTAAAGCATCTGCTTTGTCCAAACGTTTAAACGTCGTTGTGCTTAAATACATGTCATTACGAATTTCACTAATCGCAGCTTCTGGAATATCTTTTAAGTCGCGATAGCTAGAAACACGAGCACCTAAATGATCAGTCATACTTGCCAATGCAGGTACAACTTCAGGTGTTTGTTGCTTGGTTTGAATATATTTAGTTAAAACTTCACGCGCTTTTTCATCAGTCAACTCTTGCTGATTATGGTTTAACAAAACAGCAGTTTGAGAAGAAAGCTGATGGAATGATTGAACCTGTTGTGTATCGAGGTTTTTATTGATTGAATAAGCTAATGGTACTAAACCAACCAAAATGAGCATGATGAGTCCCATACCTTTTTGGCCGTCATTTGAACCATGTGCAAAACTTACACCTGTACAGGTAAAGATTAAAATTGCACGAATGATTGCTGGTGGTGGCTTATTACCTTCAGGTGGCTGGAATAATTCTAATTGGCGTTTGAAAATAGTTTTAACCAACAAGAATAAGATTGCTGCAAAAGCAAAACCAATTAAAGGTGAAAATAATAATGCCTTACCTACTTTAATCACCTGATCCATATCTACACCACTGGTCGTTACGCCAGTCGATGCACTCAACAGATGGTTCATAATACCCACACCCAAGATTGAACCAATCAATGTGTGAGAGCTAGAAGCTGGGATTCCTAAGAACCAAGTACCCAAGTTCCAAAGAATTGCAGCGATTAACAATGCAAAAACCATTGCAAAGCCAGCACCGCTCCCCATATTCATGATAAGTTCAACAGGAAGCAATGCAATAATGCCATACGCAACAGCACCACTTGCGACCATTACCCCAAGGAAATTACAAAAACCAGCCCACATGACTGCAACTGGTGCAGGCAATGCATTTGTATAAATGACCGTTGCAACTGCATTCGCAGTGTCATGGAAACCGTTAACAAATTCAAAGCCCAATGCAATGAAAAGTGCAGTAGATAAAAGAACAACCGAATAAAGGCTCAAAGGTGGAACATGCGCTAAATCAGCACTAACCTGAAACCCAATATAAATAAGTGTTGCAACAATAATCGTCAGAAACACCGGCATAAAAAATTTCGGTGTTGGGACGTGTACATTCGTCGATTTTGCTTGCAGGTTTGCCGCAAGTTTTGAATCCGAAACAGGGGGTAGATTAGAATTCATGCAGACGGTAAGAGGATAATAAAATCCTCTGTATTCTTAAATTAAATTATGACAATTATATGACAAAGAGCCGCCTGATGAAGTCAAATTTTTATATTTTGACCTCATTTGATGCACCTTTCCTCGCTAATTTTTATTTTATTTTTAAAATACAATAACTTAAATCATTATTTACAAGCTCCTTTTGTGCTTATTTTTACAGCAAAAAAACAAATAAAATGACCCACATGTCTATTTTTTACACAGAACAACTGTAATATTTCGGCATATTGATCATGAAATATTTCAATATCATGATCATTTGATGAATATTTCATGAAAATTCTTTCGTTTTTGTCATAAAACCCCCCTCTCTTTTTAATTTTTCTCTCATCAACTCATGACCTTCGTAGGTCATCATTTGTGCTGCTATTCTGTTACAATAGCGCCGCATTTTTAAATTCATATAAAAGATCGGGGTTTTCTATGTCTACGCTTGCCACCCTAAAAGCGCTTCTTGCTAAACGCATTCTGATTATTGATGGTGCTATGGGAACGATGATCCAGCGCCATAAATTAGAAGAAGCCGACTACCGTGGTGAGCGTTTTGCCGATTGGGCACATGACTTAAAGGGTAATAATGACCTTTTAGTTTTGACACAACCTCAAATCATTCAAGGCATTCATGAAGCTTATCTTGATGCTGGTGCAGACATTATTGAAACCAACAGCTTTAACGGCACACGTGTTTCAATGTCTGACTATCACATGGAAGATCTTGTTCCAGAGATTAACCGCGAAGCAGCTCGTTTAGCCAAAGCAGCTTGTAAAAAGTACTCGACTCCAGACAAACCACGTTTTGTTGCTGGTGTACTTGGGCCAACATCGCGTACTTGTTCAATTTCACCGAATGTAAATGACCCTGCTTTTCGTAACATTACCTTTGATGAGTTAAAAGAAAATTACATTGAAGCGACTCATGCACTGATTGAAGGCGGTGTTGATATCATTTTGATTGAAACCGTATTTGATACATTAAACTGTAAAGCAGCAATTTTTGCGGTTAAAGAAGTCTTCAAACAAATTGGTCGTGAGTTACCAATTATGATTTCAGGGACCATTACCGATGCATCAGGCCGTACCTTAACAGGTCAAACTGCTGAAGCATTCTGGAACTCTGTTCGCCATGGTGATTTGCTTTCAATTGGTTTTAACTGTGCTCTTGGTGCAGATGCCATGCGTCCTCACGTAAAAACTATTTCTGATGTCGCAGATACTTTTGTTTCAGCGCATCCAAATGCAGGCTTACCAAACGCATTTGGTGGATATGACGAAACGCCTGAGCAAACTGCAGCTTTCTTAAAAGAGTTTGCTGAAAGCGGTTTAATTAACATTACGGGTGGTTGCTGTGGTACGACACCAGATCATATTCGCGCCATTGCCAATGCAGTAAAAGACATTGCACCACGTCAAGTACCTGAAACAGTACCTGCTTGCCGTTTAAGTGGTTTAGAACCATTTAATATTTATGATGACTCACTTTTCGTAAATGTCGGTGAACGTACTAACGTTACAGGCTCTAAGAAATTCTTACGTCTCATTCGTGAAGAGAACTTTGCCGAAGCTTTAGAAGTTGCACAGCAACAAGTGGAAGCTGGCGCGCAAATTATCGACATTAACATGGATGAAGGGATGCTCGATTCGCAAAATGCGATGGTGCATTTTTTAAACCTTGTAGCATCTGAACCTGATATTTCACGTGTGCCAATCATGATTGACTCATCAAAATGGGAAATCATTGAAGCTGGCTTAAAATGCGTACAAGGTAAACCGGTTGTTAACTCTATTTCCTTAAAAGAAGGTTATGACGAGTTTGTAGAAAAAGCCCGACTTTGCCGTCAATATGGTGCCGCAATTATTGTGATGGCCTTTGATGAAGCTGGGCAGGCTGACACCGCTGAACGTAAACGCGAAATCTGTAAACGTTCATACGACATTTTAGTGAATGAAGTGGGCTTCCCTGCTGAAGATATTATTTTTGACCCGAACGTGTTCGCAGTGGCAACAGGTATTGAAGAACACAACAACTACGCGGTCGATTTTATTGAGGCGACAGGTTGGATTAAACAGAACTTACCACATGCCATGATTTCTGGTGGTGTATCGAACGTTTCATTCTCATTCCGTGGTAATGAACCCGTTCGTGAAGCGATTCACTCTGTGTTCTTGTACCATGCCATTAAGCAAGGCATGACCATGGGTATTGTGAATGCTGGTCAAATGGCAATTTATGATGATATTCCAGCCGAGCTAAAAGAAGCAGTTGAAGATGTTATCTTAAACCAAAACCAAGGTGAATCAGGTCAAGCTGCGACTGAGAAACTGCTTGAAGTAGCAGAAAAATACCGTGGACAAGGCGGCGCAGCTAAAGAAGCTGAGAACCTTGAATGGCGTAATGAGTCGGTTGAAAAACGTCTTGAATATGCATTGGTTAAAGGTATTACCACTTATATTGACCAAGACACCGAAGAAGCTCGCTTAAAATCAAAACGTCCTTTAGATGTGATTGAAGGGCCGCTGATGGACGGTATGAACGTTGTTGGTGACTTGTTCGGTTCAGGCAAAATGTTCTTACCACAGGTTGTAAAATCTGCCCGTGTAATGAAACAAGCTGTAGCATGGCTCAACCCATACATTGAAGCTGAAAAGGCTGAAGGACAATCTAAAGGTAAAGTCCTGATGGCAACGGTTAAGGGTGACGTACACGATATTGGTAAAAATATTGTAGGCGTGGTACTTGGCTGTAATGGTTATGACATTGTTGACCTTGGTGTGATGGTCCCTTGCGAGAAGATCTTACAAACTGCAATTGATGAAAAATGTGACATCATTGGCTTGTCTGGTCTGATCACTCCATCTTTAGATGAAATGGTATTTGTTGCGAAAGAAATGCAACGTAAAGGCTTTAACATTCCTTTATTGATTGGTGGCGCGACTACTTCTAAAGCACACACAGCAGTAAAAATTGACCCTCAGTATCAAAACGATGCGGTGATTTATGTTGCCGATGCTTCACGTGCTGTAGGTGTTGCAACCACTCTCCTTTCGAAAGAAATGCGTGGAAACTTTATTGCAGAGCATCGTGCTGAATATGCCAAGATTCGTGAGCGCTTAGCCAACAAACAGCCAAAAGCTGCCAAATTGACTTATAAAGAGTCGGTTGAGAATGGCTTTAAAATTGACGAAAGCTATGTACCACCAAAACCAAATCTTTTAGGAACACAAGTCCTCACCAACTACCCACTTGCGACACTCGTAGATTATTTTGACTGGACACCATTCTTCATTTCTTGGAGCTTGGCAGGTAAATTCCCGAAAATTTTAGAAGATGAAGTGGTGGGTGAAGCGGCAACTGACCTTTACAACCAAGCACAAGCGATGTTGAAAGATATTATCGATAACAACCGTTTTGATGCTCGTGCTGTATTTGGTATGTTCCCTGCACAGCGCACTGATGCCGACACAGTGAGCGTATTTGATGAAGCGGGTCAAAATGTTACGCATACTTTTGAGCACTTACGTCAGCAATCTGACAAAGTGACAGGTAAACCAAACTTGTCTTTAGCAGATTACATTCGTAAAGATCGTGAGCAACAAGACTACTTGGGCGGATTCACTGTATCGATTTTTGGTGCAGAAGAACTGGCAAATGAGTACAAAGCCAAAGGTGATGACTATTCTGCAATTTTAGTTCAGTCACTAGCCGACCGTTTTGCAGAAGCTTTTGCAGAACACTTACATGAACGCATTCGTAAAGAGTTCTGGGGTTATAAAGCTGATGAACAGCTTAGTAATGAAGAACTAATTAAAGAGAAATATGTCGGTATTCGCCCTGCACCGGGCTACCCTGCTTGCCCAGAGCACTCTGAAAAGGCAGTGTTATTTGATTGGTTAGGCTCTACCGACAAAATTGGTACTAAACTGACTGAACACTTTGCAATGATGCCGCCATCTTCGGTAAGTGGTTTCTATTATTCACATCCACAAAGTGAATACTTTAACGTGGGTAAAATCTCTCAAGACCAACTTGAAGATTATGCAAAGCGTAAAGGTTGGTCACTTGATGAAGCAAAACGCTGGTTAGGACCGAATTTAGATGATTCGATTGCTTAAGCTTATGTAATTTTTGAGGAGAGCTACATATGTAGCTCTTTTTTATTCGAATATTTAGAAATTCTTTATGAACACAACTCAACTTTTTCTCGGCGTAATCTTTAGCTCAATTGGACTCGGTTATTTTCTTTATGGAAAAAAGCAAAAAATGACGGTGCCTTTTATTGTGGGTTTAGTTTTAATGATTTTCCCTTATTTTATTGAAAGTAATGTCTTGCTTAGTGGCATTGGTATTCTACTATCCGTTATTCCCTATTTTTTACGCTTTTAGTGTCATTTCTTAAATGATCTGAATTTCCTTAACTCTTAAGTGATGCATCATCTCTCGAATAAATACAAAGTAGGTACAAATATAAAACTGATCTGGGGCTACTTGGTTTGTGGAGTAGCTCAAACGTTCAATAAAATCATTAAATCCATGCTCAAGCTCGATACGGCCAATTTGCTTTTTAGCACTAAAAAATAACTGACTGAGGTATGTCATAGCAGGATCAGACGTAACAGCTACCCCACTTACATTCAGATTTCTGAGTGGCTGTGACTCGATGATTTCTTCAATAAAATAAATCATCTTTTCGATAGCGAGTTCATCAATCACGCCATGGCCGATACTTTTTGAACCAACAAAACCTAAGCCCTGCTCAATTTGAATGTGCTGGTTGCCTATTTCAAATGATAGTCCATTGAGACCAAGTGAAAATTTTAAAACCGAGTCGGGATGAGTCATAAAAATAACCTACCGTTGAATTTTATTCATAAGATTAATTTCTTTATAACCTTAAATTATGCAAGTTGGTTGAATATTTAGAGTTAATGGCACTAAGCATCATTAACACTATCTATAATAAAAACCTCTTTAAAAAGATGAAAAATCAATCTTATATTCATTCAATCTTACTATTAAAAAATAGAGTATAAGTATGAAAAAATTAGTAATTTTAGGTATTACGATTTATAGCTTTGCACAACTTACCAATGCAGCAACATTAAATGTAAAGCCATATGGCACAACACAAGATGGTCAAAAAGTTGAACTCTATACCATGAGCAATAACAAAGGAGTCTCAATTTCTTTTATTAGCTTCGGTGGTGTAATTACACAGATTTTGACTCCCGATGCCCAAGGTAAACAAAATAATATCGTTTTAGGTTTTGATGATCTAAAAGGCTATGAAGTCACTGATACTAAGGAAGGCATTCATTTTGGTGGATTGATTGGCCGTTATGCGAACCGTATTGGCAATGCTAAATTTAGCTTAGATGGAAAAACGTATAACCTTGAAAAAAATAATGGCCCGAACTCATTACATAGTGGTAATCCGGGTTTTGATAAACGTGTTTGGCAAGTTAAGCCCCTCGTTTCCAAAGGTGAAATCGTTAAAGCTTCGCTTAAGTTAACCAGTCCAAATGGTGATCAAGGTTTTCCTGGAAAATTAGATGTAGAAGTGATCTATAGCCTTTCAGATCAAAATGAATTCCAGATTGAATATAAAGCAAAAACTGATCAACCGACAGTCGTTAATCTCACCAACCACAGTTATTTCAACCTGTCGGGCGCTGGGAACAATCCTTATGGCGTACTAGATCATGTGGTACAACTTAATGCAGACCGTATATTGGTAACCGACCAAAATTCCTTACCAACAGGTGAAATTGCTTCAGTTGCAGGTACACCTTTTGATTTTCGAACGCCTAAGGCGGTTGTGAAAGATATTCGAGCGAATAATCAGCAATTGGCCTATGGATATGGCTATGACCAAACTTGGGTAATTAATCAAAAATCTCAAGGTAAACTCAATCTTGCAGCTAGTGTGGTTGATCCAAAATCTAAACGAACCATGCAAGTCTTAACGACTGAACCAAGCGTTCAAATGTATACAGCCAATCATTTATTGGGAAATGTGACTGGTGCAAATGGTGTACTCTATCGTCAAGCAGATGCGCTAGCATTAGAAACACAGCATTTTCCAGATAGCCCAAATCAACCGACTTTCCCATCTACACGTTTGAACCCAAATCAAACCTATAACAGTGTCACTGTATTTAAGTTTGGTGTTCAAAAATAGTATTGTGAATTGACACTATATTTATTTAAAAAAGACTCTCAGCTGAATATGACTGAGAGTCTTTTCATTTATTTAACTTTTGTGTTAGGTAAAAGTGCAGTTGCAAAACCAAGTAATGGCAAGAATGAACATAAACCAAATACCCATTCAATGCCGTTAACATCAGCTAAATGTCCCAACCCTGCTGCGGCAATACCACTTACCCCAAACATAAGACCAAACATTAAACCTGCAATCATACCTACACGGCCCGGAACAGCTTCTTGTGCGTAAACCACCATTGCAGCAAAAGCTGATGACAACACCAAACCTGCAATAATTGAGAAAACTGTTGTCCAGAATAAGTTTGCATACGGCATCATTAATGCAAACGGTGCCATACCAATAAATGAAACCCAGATCACCGCTTTACGGCCAATTTTGTCTCCAATTGGGCCGCCTGCAAATGTACCTAAGGCAACGGCTGCCAAGAAGGCAAACAAATGCAACTGAGCTGTTTGAATACTGATGTGGAACTTTTGAATTAAGTAAAAGGTAAAGTAGTTACTGATGCTAGCAATGTAAGTAAATTTAGCAAACATCAATAAACTAATTGTGCTCAAAGCAATAATGAGCTTACGGCCATGCAATTTAGTATGTGCTTGGGTAGCACGTGCAACCACCTGATTTTTAGCATGACTCACTGTCCAACGGCTTACACCAAATAAAACCCAAATTGCTAAAAGTGCAATGATAACCAAGCCCGCAACTGCATGCTGCCCAAATGGAACAATCAATAACGCTGCTAATAATGGGCCAATGGCAGTACCTGTGTTTCCACCCACCTGAAAAGTCGACTGCGCCGTACCAAAGCGCCCACCCGATGCCATTCGTGCCACCCGTGAAGCCTCAGGATGAAAGGTTGCAGACCCTACCCCAATCAGTGCAGATGCACATAACAACACAGCAAAACTTGGTGAAAATGCCAACAAGATAATGCCACAGAATGTGACGACCATTCCGAGTGGGAGAAGATATGGTTTTGGATGTTTATCGGTATAAAGTCCAATCCAAGGCTGAAGTAGTGAACCTGTAATTTGATATACAAACGAAATCAGGCCAACCTCTGCAAAACTCAGCGAAAAGTTTGCTTTTAGCATTGGATAGATGGCTGGTAGCACTGCCTGAATTAAATCGTTCAGTAAATGCGCAACCGCCACGGCGCCTACAATTTTAATAATCATTCCTTGAGGCTGATCATTTGCAACGGTATTGGCAATACCATCTTTCAATTGTATTGAAGACGTCATACCTGAAAAACTCCAATATTTTTAAATGAGATGCTTATTGTAAATTGTCGCTTATAAAGTTATCTTCCAATAATCATCGTATAAGTGACAATTTTTAGGATAGTTTATGTCCGATTCTCTTATTCAGTCTGATTTGTCTGAACTTGTGATTGGGCTATCTTCTGAGCATTCTTACCGAGAAATCACGCCTACCCATACACATACACGTGCGCAGTTTTTATATGCATCAACAGGGAACATTCAGGTTTTTACACCTAATCATGTGTGGATTGTGCCGCCCATGTGTGCGTTATGGATTCCTGCTCATGTTGAGCACAGCGTAATTTCACTGAGTCATGTGAAGTTAAATACGGCGTTAGTTGAAGTAAATGCTGCTGCTCTAATGGGGCAAGATTGCTTTATTATTCGGGTGAGCAACCTGTTGCACGAACTTTTGATTCGCTTAAACGAAATTGAACGAGAAGACACGCCCAATACTGCGACGTCTCAAGAACTTTCCCGTTCTTTACAAATTTTGATTTTTGAAGAAATTCATCGGGCCAATTTATTGCCTATTCAGATTCCATGGCCAAAAGACAAACGGTTATTAAAAATTTGCCAAGAGTTATTACACACTCCTGATCATTCAAAAGACTTAACAGATTGGGCTGATGAGATTGGTGCGAGTTCTAGAACTTTAATGCGTATGTTCCAAAAAGAAACTGGGCTGTCGTATCGGGCATGGTTACAGCAAATGCATATTGCACTCGCCTTGAGTAAAATCGCGAATGGTGAACCTATTGCTCAAATTTCAGAGTCGCTGGGGTACACAAACCCCAGCGCGTTCAGTGCGATGTTTAAGCGACACCTAGGAAAAACACCTCAGCAGTTTAGAAGTGCCGCGATGTCGCTATAAGTCTTTTTTTTAGTGCGGATCTCATGCTTTTCGAGCAAATCATCAAAATCATGGTAGACATGAAGCTCACGATCTTTAGCTGTTCTGGCATGATCTAAGCGCTGTTCAGGATCGACTAAAACTAGGGTATGTCCATCATCAATCAGACGATCTACCCCTTCTAAGAACATACGTTTACCCACATCGTGGATAAGTGAAATCTGCGTTAAATCAATAACGATCGTGCTTTGGTCAGTTGTCTCATCTTGTAAAATGCGCAACAACATTTCAGCTTCAGTAAATTTCAATACGCCACGAAGCACATACACACTTAATGAAGCATCTTTTCCTGTACGGTAATGACTTTGTACAATTGTTTGTGCGGAAGGTGTACCTTCCATGAGATGTAATCCCATGTCACGAGATAGTCGCTCTAAAATATCGATACCTCGAATACTGTGACCATGCTCATCTAAACGAGGTGAAAAAGCAGCAATACTGACCTGACCCGGCAGCACACCTAAAATACCGCCTGCTACACCACTCTTAGCAGGAATACCTACAGTCGACAGCCAGTCACCTGCAGCATCATACATACCACAGCTCATCATGACACTGAGCACTTGTCTAACCACAGATCGGTTTAACAAACGCTTTCCAGTTTTAGGGTCGACCCCGCCATTGGCAAGTACACTGCCCATACGTACCAAGTCTTTAACTGTAACCATGATCGCACATTGACGAATGTAACCATTCACAATATCGACAGGGTCAGTTTCTAAAATCCCTACCGTTCTCAACATATAACCGATCGAAAGATTACGGTAGGCTGTTTTGACTTCCGAATCATAAACAGACTCATCAAAACTTAATTCGCGGCCTGCAAGCTCGCTCATAAAACGGCGTAAAATTTCTGCACTATGTAAACCATGCTTGACCTGAATCAAGGAATGTACAGTAATTGCGCCAGAGTTGATCATCGGGTTTTTCGGACGTCCGTCTTTACCCAATGAAATTTCATTGAAGGCTTCACCCGAAGGCTCTACCCCTACTTTCGCAAGTACTGCATCAATGCCAAGTTGTTGTAAAACATAAGCATATACAAAAGGTTTAGAAATTGATTGTATGGTGAATTCGACATCATCATCACCAACCGAATAAATTTCGCCATCTACCGTAGACATTGCTAAAGCTAATCGATCTGGGTTTGCATTTGCCAACTCAGGAATATAATCGGCGAGATGACCACTGTTGTCGATGTCACAGGCTTCTATAACATTTGCCAAATATTCTGGGAGAGGGGTTTTCATGGTCAGTAACCTTAAATGAGGAGATTCACAACATCGCGCAAAATTTCAGCACAACCTGCTGATAATATTAAAATTATATCTTTTGTAATGATTTAAATATCACGCTATAAGTATTGTAATTGCTATGACTTATTCATTTCAAGCTCATTATAGGTTTTTCAAAACTTTAAACTGAAGATTAGCTTATTCTTTCTACAAACAAGATTCCATTTAAATGATCGACTTCATGTTGAACAATACGAGCAGGAAAACCATGAAAAATTGTTTCAACAGCCTCTCCCTTAAGCGTTAAGTATTTGACCTTGACCATTTCTGCACGCTCAACTTGTCCTCGTTCGTCTGGAACACTTAAGCAGCCTTCTTCACCCAAAAGCGTTTCATTTGAGAAATCTAAAATTTCAGGATTCACCATCACCACAGCATCCATTTCAGGTGCATCGGGATAACGTGGATTTGGACGAGATGCCACAATAATGACGCGTTTAGAAATATAAACTTGCGGTGCAGCAATCCCTACCCCATTGCGTTCAAGCATGGTTGCTTGCATAGCGGCTGCCAACTGATAAAGCCAATCACTGTTTAACTCATTTGCCGAGACAGGAGCCGCAATCAATTTCAAAATATCTTCACCACGCTTCGCGACAGGTAAAACTACACTCATCCCTTGAATCTCTCATTAAATTGGCTATGACGAGTTTTATTGTGTCGCTGAATGACTCAAAAGAAAAGTCATTCCTACATCTGTTTTTGTTTCATCTAATGCGTTTTTTGTTTTAAAGCTTTTTTATTTGTGTGATGAAAATCTAAACCTCCGTATAGAACAAATTTCCTCCATTTACTTTTACTTCACTTTTCCATTAATATCCAAACTTCAATTACAACAATTAAGTAAAAAAATGGATCAGGACTTAACTTTGCAGGATGCGAACTATCTTAATAAAGAAGATAAACGAACTCTTGCCCTTTCTTCATTAGGGGGCGCTTTAGAGTTTTACGATTTCGTGATTTATGTGTTTTACGCCAAGATCATTTCCGACCTCTTTTTCCCCAGCACGCTTAGCCCATTTTGGGCCATGCTCAACACTTACGGTATTTTTGCAGCAGGTTACTTTTTTAGACCTTTGGGTGGAGTTGTTATGGCCCACTTTGGTGACTTGGTCGGACGCAAAAAACTATTTTCACTTTCTATTTTACTGATGGCACTGCCTACCCTGTTTATCGGGATATTGCCGACCTTTGAAAATATTGGATATTTGGCCCCCCTACTTTTATTACTTATGCGAGTGGTGCAAGGGATTGCGATTGGTGGTGAAATTCCAGCCGCATGGACCTTTGTATCGGAACATGTGCCTGAAAGAAAAATTGGACTGGCAAATGGTTTACTCACCGCTGGACTGTCTTTAGGAATTTTACTAGGCGCACTGATGTCTTTATGGATTTCACTGAATTTTAGTGAGGGACAAATCCATGACTGGACATGGCGTATTCCTTTCATTGCAGGTGGTATTTTTGGTCTAGTTGCACTTTATTTACGGACTTATTTAAAAGAAACGCCTGTGTTTAAAGCCATGCAGGCCCGTAAAGAAATTTCAAAAGAAATGCCTGTAAAACAAGTCTTAAAAACGCATAAAACAGCCGTTGCGATTGGTATGTTATTTACGTGGTTTTTAACGGGCTGCGTGGTGGTGGTAATTTTAGCCATGCCAAATTTATTGATTGGTTCATTTGGCTTTGAACGCGCACAGACTTTTGAAATGCAAAGTGCCGCCATTGTCATGCAAATGGTCGGCTGTATTTTGGCAGGCTATTTTGCTGACCGCTTTGGCTGTGGCAAAGTCATGATGGTCGGTGCACTTGCTGTGGCACTTACAGCGGCAGTTTTTTATAACAGTTTGGGGCACGCGGCACATTCAACCATTTTTGGTTTATATATGTTGTTGGGTTTATGCTCTGGTACTGTCGGCATGGTGTCGAGCAGTATGGTTAAAATGTTCCCCGCGCCTGTTCGCTTCTCGGGCATTTCATTTTCTTATAATTTGTCTTATGCAATTGTTGGTGGTATGACCCTGCCTTTAGTACATTGGCTCAGTCAATATAGTGATATTGGTGCGATGTATTATATTTTCGCGCTGACTATTTTAGCCTTTGTGACTGCCTTTGTATTTTGGAATAAGTTTGAAAAAAACAGATATTAAACGCTTTAATTTATTAAATAAAAAACCACGCCGATTGCGTGGTTTTTTTAATGCTGCTTACTTTAGAAAGTAAAGCCAATATTAAAGTTAATACGGTATAGCCATTTATCACTGTTTGGTGAAGTGGCAGAGGTATAACCCGTTGAGTTGGTCGAGCCACCAATAATGTTGGAGTTTTTACCCCACGTATAATCCGCCCAAACCATAAATGGTGAAGCAATAAACATCATACCTGTTGTGTTCATTTGCGAGTCGGACCAATCATCACGTTTTTTATCGAGATAACTATAGTCATTATAAAACTTAATGGCTTTTAGTTTCCCCATATTGGTCACAGGCAACGTATAGGCAAGGTTTAAACTGGCAATCGTACCTTCCGAAGCAATGAAATAAGCAGGTGTAAAACCATTATTGCCCATTAAGGTCATGTCACTATTTACACCATCTGGATTTTTAGCATCATATTGATAATGAATGACTGAGCTTTGTAAATTAAAGCGTTTGTAGTTGTTTTCGGTATGCAAACCGACTGCATAATATTTACCGTCTTTATCGGTCACTTTGTTATGTAGCTGAGCGATTGCACCCGAGACACCAAACTCTTGCTTACCGAAATCAGTTTCTAACTTGCGCACAATGCGGGTATTAAACTGATGACGTTTTTCATTCTGATAAGCTTTTTGAGATGGAAATGCATTTTCTTGCAAGTCATCATAAGTTGCACTTTCAGGTGAATAACGCAAGTTGGTCTCTAACATTTGCGGATAATAACCGAGTTTTACATCCCAATCTTTGTTGTGATAATTCCAGTTAAGCCCCGGTGCAATGTTATTGCCATATCCTAAAAAGAATGGAATATGATAGGTCCAGCCATTTTGCGGATAGGGATAAATCGTAAATGGTTTATAAACCAAACCCGCTTCAATGCTGTTATTGGCATCTAGGTCATAGCCCACGTACGCTTTTTCAATGGACGTTTTCTGTTGGTCTTGAAATAGATAGCTGGCGTTGATGTAAGCATCATCAAACTTACCTTTTAGATCGACTCTGAAAATATCAAAATAGAGCTTACCGAAACCGCGGTTTGGGCCTTCCCAATCTTCATAGCGCTGATTTAACCGAACCACCCCACCTAACTTTAATGAGTCGGTGCCGTCATCACTTTTCCATTCAAGCAATGAGTCTTTTGCAAATGCATTGACGCTTACCCCCAGCGTAAGCGGTGCAATGAATGCCATGATCAATGAAGTCTTTTTCATCTCTACATCCTTGATTGAGTTCCAGCATCCTGCTGGAACTTTATTTGTTTTACCTGTAAAACTTAGTTTTTATTGTTTTTTAGACAAAAAAATTTATCTAAAAAAAGGATGGCTTAGCAGCTCCCATCGCATATGTACTAAACCATCCAAACTGGTTAATACAGTTTCTTTTGCGGTGGACCCGCGAAGTTTAATGGTCCAATCGAGTTCATATCGAGCTCGATCACAGTTGGTCCTTCAAAAGCGACTGCCTCTTGAATAACCGTTTTAAACTCATCTGCACTACCCACTTTCCAGCTTTTCACACCCATTGATTCGCCGAGAAGTTTGTAGTCAGGTGTATGCAATTCATTGAAATACTGACGACCACCAAAGTAGTTATTTTGAATGCCACGCATTACGCCATAACCACCGTCATTCATAATCATTAAGACCATATTGGTGTTTTCTTGCACCATGGTTGCAATTTCACCAATGCCAAGCATTAAGCCGCCATCACCGACTAAACCAATTACTTTTTTGTCAGGGTTAGCAACCGAAGCACCGATTGCAGTTGCAAGGCCTAAACCAATTGCACCAGCGAGTGAGTGGATGTTTTGGTTTGGCGCTTGTACTGGGAATAAACGACTACCCCATGTACTACCCGACATGGTGATGTCACGTACAAAAATGCCGTCTTGCGGTAAAGCTGCACGTAAGTGATCACAAATTAATGCGTACTGATCGATTTGTTTACGAAGTGCATCAATTGCAGCCTGTTTTGCTGCCACTACAGCAGCATCGTAATCGGCATCAACTTTTGAAGTACCTTGAAGTTGTTCCAACACACGTGTTAAGACATCTTTGGCATCGCCACAAATGAAGTTGCGGATTTTGTAATTACGTTGCTGAGCCACTGGGTTGGCATCTACCTGAATAATATTTTCAGGGAACTCAACCGAATAGGTTTTAGTTTCATTACTACGTAAACGAGAACCCACCACAACCATTAAGTCAGCATCTTTTAATAACTGCTCAACACCTGCCGAGTTATGGAAAGCACCTAAACTACGTGGGTGATCATCTGCCAAAACACCGCGGCCGTGCGTAGACGACACAACCGGAATACCTAAATCTGCAATTGCTTTAACTTCAGCAACACTGTTTAAAGTTCCACCACCAATCCAGAAAATCGGACGTTTTGCTTTTTTGATTTCGCTTACAAGAAGATCAATTTCAGCTTGTTCTGCCTGTGGCAACTCAAGTGCTTTCACTGGCCCAAGATTAAGTGGTAAATCAATTTCTGCTGCTTGTACATCAATTGGTAATTCAACACTTACCGGTCCCATTGGAACTGTAGTTGCTACTCGAATTGCTTCACGAATCACGCCAACAGCATTGTCTGGGCTGGTAATGCGAAATGCCGCTTTGCTTGATGCGCGCAAGAATGTAAGTTGGTCTTTAGTTTCATGAATGAAGCTTGCATCACGGTCGAGATATTCACGCTCAACTTGACCCGTTAAATGCAATACAGGGCTACCCGCATTCATTGCTTCAATGAGTGAACCTACTGCATTACCTGCACCAGCACCCGTACTGGTTAACGCTACACCTAGGCCTTTAAAGCGTGAGTGTGCATCTGCCATGGTGACTGCGCCAGCCTCACCGCGTGCTGCGACAAAACGCATTTTTTCACGGCGCCCTACTGCATCTGCAATAGGTAAATTGTGGATGGAAATAACACCATAAATACTATCAACTTGGTGCGCTTCTAAAACTCTTGCGATTGCTTCGCCTACATTTACACGTTCAGTCATGTCTGTTCCTCAAAATTTGTTTTCAGTCCTTGAATTTATTAATCGCACCAAGGGTTAGGCTGTTCATTCAGCCCCATATAAATACTCTTTTGTTGCATGTACGATAAAATGCCCAAACGGCCTTTCTCGCGCCCGATTCCACTGTCTTTAAAGCCGCCAAATGGCGCACTAATCGAGAATTTTTTGTAGGTATTAATCCATACCGTTCCCACTTCTAATGCACGTGCGATGCGCCAAGCTTTACGATAACTTTCAGTCCAGATACCTGCGGCAAGACCAAAACAACTGTCATTGGCTTGAGCAATTAAAT
Source organism: Acinetobacter sp. ABJ-A23_2 (assembly GCF_044538765.1). Taxonomy (NCBI): domain Bacteria; kingdom Pseudomonadati; phylum Pseudomonadota; class Gammaproteobacteria; order Moraxellales; family Moraxellaceae; genus Acinetobacter; species Acinetobacter sp. ABJ-A23_2. The sequence goes on along the minus strand of NZ_JBIUCP010000004.1, from coordinate 47,025 downwards.
CTTGCTCGTTGTCATATTTCATAACGACTAAAACAGGGCCAAAAATTTCTTCCTGACAGGTTTGAGCACTGTTATTTAAGCCCGTGATAATGGTCGGTAAGTAATAGCTTCCTTTGGCATAGTCACCAGTCGTAAGTGCCTCACCACCAATCAGAACCTGACCACCTTCGCTTTTAGCAAGCTGTACATAGCGATCAACTGACTGCAAATGCTTGTCATTGACCAGTGGCCCTAAATGCACACCTGCCTGTTCCGGATGGCCCACACGTAAACCTTTGGTAATTTCAACCAAACGCGTTAAAAACTGATCGTAAAGACTGCTATGAATAAACAAGCGAGAACCTGCAATACACGCTTGGCCTGCCGAGCTAAAAATACCGTAAGCCACACCTTTAGCAGCCAGTTCGACATCTGCATCCGGTAAAACGATGGTTGGTGACTTACCACCTAACTCAAGCGAAGTGGTAATGAGTTTATCTGCGGCAATATGTGCCAAATGACGACCCGTGGTTGTTCCACCTGTAAAAGAAATTTTACGAACCAATGGGTGCTGAGCAATGGCATCACCAATCACAGAACCACGCCCCACTAACACACTGAGTAAGCCTTTTGGTAAACCTGCTTCTTCAAAAATTTTGGCAAGCTCTAAAGCAATCAGTGAAGTCGCTTCAGCTGGTTTTAACACCACGGCATTTCCTGCTGCCAAAGCTGGAGCAAGCTTTTGAACTTCACTCGCGATTGGAGAGTTCCACGGCGTAATTGCTGCCACAACGCCGACAGGTTCATGCACGCTCATAGTCATAAAGTCTGGAGCACGTTGAGTGGTGAGCTCGTCATTCATTGTTTCACATGCCGCCGCAACATAACGTGCAGTTGCCGCAGCACTCATCACCAAACCACGAGTTTCGGTTAAAGGCTTACCATTATCACGTGTTTGTAATTTTGCTAACTCATCTACACGCGCTTCAATAATGTCTGCAACTTTGTAGAGAATACGTGCGCGCTCATGCGGCAAGCTGTTTCTCCAGCTCGGTTGACGCCAAGCCTGATCTGCTTTTTCAATTGCCTCATTTACATCATCAAGCGTTGCTGTTGAAAGCTCAGCGTTTACCGACTGATCTGCCGGAAACAGGCTTTGAATGACTGCACCACGGCCTAATCGCCATTCACCTGCAATATAAATTTCCTTTGCCATGATCAAATCCTTCTTAAATCTGTATTGCTTCTACACTGTTGCGACAAGCACGAATCACGCTAAGCGCAGCCAAAGTTGATGTTTTTGGATTACTTGGTAACGGCACGCCCACCAGTTCAATGGTCATTTGTCCAAAGCCACCTTCTGCCACAATGGTGTGTTTGTTTTTGTTGATGGTTGGATCAACAGTTAACTCAACCATGGTTTCATCCATTCCAAGCCCTGCAAGTGCAATCGTTGCTGCAACGTTGGCATTGGCCGGAAATTTCATGGCAGCTTCACGGGCAGTTCCTGTAAAAAAGACCGTAGGTTCTGAAACATGGTCTAAATCGACCAATTGCTCTGCATAACTGCCCTTCCAGCTTTTTGGACTTTTACAACCTTTATAAGTGACCTTTTGCAAGCCACCTTCTTTAGCAGCAGAAATACCGTCAATACCTGCGATAGCCCCTGCCAGTAAATGCAGATGGGCATCATTTTTTTCGGCAGTTTGCTTAAGCTGAACCAAAAATTCACTATCAGCCAAAGTACCCACCGAAATCAGACCAATGGTCCAGCCTTTCGCTAAAACTTTTTGAGCATGCTCTTTTACTGCTGCTTGACCTGCCACCTCAATGACATAGTCTGGGGTACCATCACATTGCTCAATATCTGAAATCACCTGAATCTCGGAAGAGACTTGTGACTGGACTTTTTCAATGCTGCGAGATGGCACTACAATCCATTTGAGTTGCAGATCTTGAGGCAAGTGGGCATACACTTCTGCCGCCATTGCGCCAAAACCAATCATCATCAACTTTTTCATGACAGCACCTGATATTTATAAATGTTTGTTAAAACCACCTGAGACATCTATTGCCGAACCTGTGGTGTAAGATGCCAATGGTGATGCCAAGAAAACTAAAGCACGTGCTGGCTCTTCCGGACGGCCTAAACGCTGCATAGGAATGCCACGATTTTTTGCGATATTCCCAGTCCACTCTTCCCATGACAGATTTAAATCTGAACGGGTTTCATAACGGCGTTTCCACTGCGCAGATTCGACCATTCCAAGTAAAATCGAGTTCACACGAACGCCATATTGAGTAAACTCATGCGCTAATGAATGGGTTAAATTCAACAGCGCAGCGCGTGCAGATGAAGTCGCAATCATGTGCGGTTCAGGTTGCAATGCCAGTAACGAGTTCACATTGGTAATAGAGGCATTTGCCGACTGTTTTAAGTCGTCGAGAAAAGCCCGTACCGGATGTAAAACACTGAAATATTTCAGCTCAATTTCTTTCATCCAGTCTTCATCTTGTGTGTTTTCAAAATTTGAAACACGGCCTTGCCCAGCATTGTTAATGAGCATGTCCACATTGCCCAAATTGAGTTTGACCTCTTTGGCAAACTGCTGAACTTCTTCTTTTTTCAATACATTGCATGCTTTGGTAAAAATATTGGCATGTGGAAATTTTTCCAAAATATAGCGTTTAGAAGAATTTAAACGTTCTTCATCGCGACCACACCAAGCAACTTTTGCACCCTCTGCAACCAGTATTTCAACAGCAGCCAGCCCAATCCCAGATGAGCCACCGGTAACAACTGCAACTTTTCCTTCAACTTGGAAGCTCATAATCCTTAATCTCTCTTACGATTGTTCCTGAATCGTCAACATAATTTGGTTAAATGCTTGCGGTTGGTCGACATAACTTAAATGTCCTGCATCTTCTATGACGAAGCGCTGTTCCAACTGCAATTCCTGAGCAAGCTCTTGTATACCTGACGCAGGAGTGATTTGATCTTGTTGCCCTGCAATCACTGTGCATGGGACTTTTAAATCGGTTAAGTAATTACGTATTTCGTCATATGCAAGTAAGTACGATGCATGTGTGAAACCCTGTAGGGTCAACTGCTGCATCACCTCTGAAACTAAAGCTAAGGCTTGTGGCTCTTGTTTATAAATCAAATGAGGTCCACGGCTTTCGGCCATTCCTTTAGCACCAAGTTCTTTCAACATTTTTGGTCTTTTTTCAAAAACCTGAATTTGTGTTTGTTCATCGTGGCGCTGGTAGCCTTGAGCTAAGTTAGCGACAACCAAGTGTTCCACTCGCTCTGGGTAAAGTGCAGCAAATGCACTGCTCTGTAAGGCACCTAAGGAGTGTCCCACTACAATCGCTTTTTCAATTTTTAAAGCATCGAACAACCCTGCCAAACGCTTTGCGTAGTCGATCGCATTGGGCTGATCCGTTAAAAGTTCAGCTGATTTGCCATAGCCCGGTGCGTCCCAGGCAATGACATGAAAATGATGAGACAACATTTCAAGTTGGTTTACCCATGAAGCAGAACCTGAACTAATGCCATGCAACAGCATAAGGTGCTCACCTTGACCGGCTTCCCGATAAGCTTGCTGCTTGCCTTGAACAGTAACGGTTTTCACCGGAAATTCTGCTAACTTTTCAATGAGTGTCATCATTTTCAATTCTTTCCTTTTATTCACTTCATCAAACAATTAACGTTTGATTTGAGACAATGGATGCTCTGGTGGATAGTTTGGAATCGTTGGTTTACCTGTTCCCAACATCACACACATCAAGGCATCTTCTTGACCTGGGTTAAACAGACCACGGTAAATACCCGGTGGAATTGAAATCAGGTCACGCTCTTTTAAACGGGTTTCAAATTTTTCGCCGTTGTGCTCAATAAACAAATCAATTTCGCCGCGGAGCATAAAGAAAACTTCTTCAACGTCGTGGTGAATGTGCAAAGGACCTTCACACTGTGGTGGTAGAACCATGGTTGAAAACGTGAAGTTTTCTGCTGGAACGGTGTTACCGTCATTTGCAACACCTGTTGCACCCGTACCCATGTAACGCATTTGTGCACGGCGATATTTCGGGTCGTAATCTGCTTGGAACTTCAAAGCATCGAAGTCGTATTTACGTGTCTCAAAGCGAGCAATACGTGTGTTTAACCAATCTTCTAAAGAAGCACCCTCTGGTTGTGCCCACGATTCGAATTGTTGTGTAGTCATTTTTTAAACTCCTATACAGTGAATTAATAACGTTTTAAAAGAGGAACCAAGAACAACGACCCAATGACAGCGACAGCAGCCAAGAAGGTAATTCCTAAATTAAAACTATGTGTTTGCATCACGATGTAACCGATAAGAACAGGCGCAATTGCACTTGCAAAATTACCTAAACCGTTAAATATTCCACCCGCAGTCGCCCCTACATTTGAGGTCGTTACTCTTGCAAGCAGAGCAAATACCGCAGCTACTCCAAAACCCCATGCCATAGCACTTAAAGACATGGCAGCAATAATCAATAATGGCTCAGTCATAATGACCATCACATACATGAAGATGCCCGCGAGTAATAAACCGCTAAATACTTGAATTGCACGGCGGCCTAACTTGTCAGATAAAAACGCACCAATAATTTCGCCAATTAACATGGCAATGAACGGAAAACTTGAATACATCCCAAACTCTTTGAGATTGAATCCTTTGTCTTGCATTAAGTAAGAAGGAACCCAGCTGTTTAAACCCCACAAATACGTCATCAACGCAATGTTAAAGAGACAAACCAACCAGAATGCGCTGTTGCTGAGCAGCAATTTAGTATTGGCAATGTGACCTTTGAAATTAGTGCGTTTACTTTCGCCCTCAATTTCGACAGTTTTCTTGAGCTGCAAGTTACGCAGGCCAAAAACAATGCTAAAAATCGCAATCAGGGTTAGCGCAGCCATCACAAAAAAAGTGGTGTGCCAGTCGTGGTGAGCTAAAACATTTGCAGTGATCGGGAACCCAAGGAATGCACCTATCGGTGTTCCAAGTAAGAACATGGTAGAAGCACGTGCCTGCTGCCGGTCCGTATAAGTCTGCTTAACAATGGTGTATGCCAAGGCAAATAACGGGCCTTCTGCTAAACCAAGCAGTACACGTAAAACCAACATGCCTGAATAACTGGTGGTGAACCCCATACAGAACATGAGTACGCCCCACGATGTTACGCTCCAGAACAGCATTTTCTTTGGGTTAAAAATGTCACCCAAAAAGCTTAGAAAGACTGATGAAAAACCATAAGCAAGTAAGAAACTTGTCATGAGCCATCCGAGCTTGGCCTTATCTTCAGCAATTCCCATTGCACTTTGAAAATGAGGATCTGAAAATAAAACCGCAATACTAATCTTGTCGAAAAATGCCAATACCACACACACCATAAGGACAAAAGCAGGCACCCAATGCTTCAATCCACTTTTTTCTTCATTACTCATGCGTCATTCCTTCGATTTGGTAATGAGAACCAGATTTAATGCTTACGGTTTTAACTTCATGACATTAAATTCGGCATCTGCTAATAATTTTGGATCTAAAACGGTGTTGGCTTGCATCCAACGTTTTGCCAGTTTGATCAGTTTCGAATCATTAATGGCAATCATATTCAGCAAACGATTTTCATGGTCCAGATATAAATAACTCACCTGATCCTCACCACCTTGGCGAATCACTACTTCTTTGGTTCTATCTGGTTGATACGTACCTAAAATCTGAATATTGAAGTGGTACTGATCAGACCAGAGCCATGGAATATCGGTATATTCAGTATCAATTCCGAGCATTGATTTTGCTGCTGCAATCGCTTGATTTTGTGCATTTGCCCAAGACTGAATGCAATAACCCAAGCTCGGATGAATTGCGACATCACCTGCGGCATAAATGTTTTGATCTGAGGTTTGCCCAAAACAATTCACCACAATGCCATCTTTCACATCGAGACCAGCGTGCACACCTAACTCTTTGGCAATTTCAGCACCAGCACCTACCACAACACAGTCAAATAACTGGCTATGTTGAGGATGGTTCACCACTTCAACTTTCTGATTCGGTGCTTCAACCAAATGAAGGCTTTTGCTGTCTAAATGAATTTTTGTGCCTTGTGTTTCATGCATATTTTTTAAAAATGCAGAAACTTCCGGACTCACACTTCTTGCACATAAGCGGTCGCCATATTCAAAAACATGTACCTCTTTACCTTGCTTACGTGCAGTTGCAGCAATTTCTAAACCAATCCAGCCGCCGCCAATCACAGCGACATTTTTTGCATTCTTTAAAATTTCAGCCAAACGTTCACAGTCATGCACATTACGTAGGGTCACAACATTTGGAATAAACTGCCATGTATTGACGGGTACACGTGCACGGCTTCCAGTTGCAATCAGCAATTTGTCATACGGTAAAACTTGGCCACTTTCTAAATGAACCTGTTTTTGCTCACGATCGACTTTTGTTGCAATTTCTGGTTTATGCCATTGAACGTTGAACTCTTGAACCTGTTCAGGTGAGAACAGATTCAAACTTTCATAAGTAGCTTCTTTTGAAAGGACTTGCTTAGACAGTGGTGGACGCTCGTAAAACACCTGGTCTTCATTTGAAACCACGTGAATTTCGCCCACATAACCATTTTGGCGTAAGGTACTTACTGCCCAACCCGCTGCCTGTCCAGCACCTACAATTACGATCTTTTCCATAGCCATCTTCCTTGTAAAGCAATCCCTGTTAAACAGGCTTCACCTGACGGCGGGTTGTGTCATCAAGACCACCTTCAATCGCCCATTCGGTGAAAAGCTCTAGACGATGCTCTTCTACACGTGGCTGCCATTCTTCTGTCAAATAGTCATCGTTAGTGTAATATTCAAATGCACCACCTAATGGTGAGTTGACGTACCAGAAATAAGCAGAAGAAATTGGGTGACGTCCCGGTCCAATAAAAGTTGACCACTCCGAACGATTCATATTTAAACCGCCCCCAATCACCTCATGGATATCACGTACTACAAACGCAACGTGATTTAAGCCAGCAGGTTTATTTGGAACACTGAGCAAGAATAAATCATGGTGATAACCTTCACCGCGACAACGTAAGAATGCACCGCGATTTTTGTAGGCATCAGATAAATGGAAACCTACTTTCTCGATATAGAAGTTCTCAGTTGTTGCCAAATCCGGTGTGAAGAACACCACATGTCCAATCGCAACAGGTTGACCCTTTTCATAGACAGGACTTGCTGCATTAACACGTTGAATGTTGCCGTATTGATTAATACCTTCCGTTTTAAGTTCTTGAACATCTTTAACAAAACTTTGTTCAAAACGAATGGTCATGCCATTTGGGTCAAGACACTGAACTGTATTTTCAGTACGTTTAAAACCGTCTACATCGACCAAACGAGTTGCCAAGTCATCAAGGTCTTGAGCACTTTCAACACCCCACGTAACTTCACGCAAAGTTGAACCTTGCTCAATAGCAGTTGGCAAACGATCATCATCACAATTAAATAGATAAATCTTGCTACCATTTTGGGTTTGGTAAAGATCAGTGCCTTCAATATCCGAACTACTTTGGCTTAAACCAAAATCTGCCAAAAACTTGTTTGAAGCGGCTCTATCTTCAACTCCAAACTTTAAAATCTCGATCCCTGTAATCATTTGACTACTCCTTAGTTAAAGACAAAACCGCCATTGACCGGAATATTTTGACCTGTCACAAAAGAGGACAAATCCGACAGTAGATACAATGCTGTTCCATTTAAATCTTTTGGAAGTTGCTGACGTTGAATCGCTCTTCCGTTCACATAAAAATCGTGACGTTCCTGTGGCACATACTCAGTTGCTTCAACCAGAGTAAGGCCTGGTGACAAGGTGTTGACACAGATATTGAATTGTCCCAACTCTCTTGCCATTGAACGCGTCATGGCTACAATTGCACCTTTACTTGCAACATAAGCCATCAGGTTCGGTGCGCCCCAAAGTGCTGTATCGGAAGCAACATTAATAATTTTGCCGGTAGCCGATTGCTTTAAATAGGGAACGCATGCCTTACTGATGAGCCATGTGCCTTTCACATTAATATTCATGACCCGATCCCAAAGTTCAGGATCGTAATCAATCATATTTTTTCCACCGACATTGGTTGCTAATGCCGCACAGTTCACAAGGCCATCTAGTCCTTTTAAAACTTCAACGCTTTTTGCAACCGCATTTTCAATAGAGTCTGCATTGGCAAGGTCAACGGTGACAGCATGAACGTTTAGCCCTTGTTGCTGTAACGCTTGTGCTTCTTGTTGCACCAAGTCAGACAAAATATCTGCCATCACAACTTCAGCGCCAGCCTCGGCAATGGCTTGAGCGAAATCTCGGCCTAAACCACGCGCAGCACCAGTCACTAAAACTTTTTTGCCTTGCAACAACGCTACATTAGCCATGAGCTTCTTCCTGCATCTCGATACGGTTTGATGCATTTAGCGCAGCAATTTTCTTTAATTGCTTTTCAGCTTCTTTTTTCATTAAACGGCGTAAACGTGCAAGACCAACATCGTGTTGATAGAGGAACTCTTTTTCACGCGCATTTGGAGCAAGGTTTTCTAAAATAATTCGGTCTTGTTCCAATACATCCCAATGCAACTGTTCTAAATGATTGCGATATAAGAAGCGCCATACATTACGTTGCCAGCCACTCACCTTACGGCAGCGCCAGAAAAATACACGAGTATTATTGGCATCAATTGGCGTTGCATAACCCACAATCCAGAATTCGCCACCTGGGCCAAATTGTTTACGGTATGGAATTGAAAGACGTAACCAGCTCGCACCTGTTGAACCGTATTCAACCCAGTCAAAGTTCACACCTGTTTGACCTTCTTTTTCAAAAACAAAGCCTTTATCGGTTGTACGGTGCTTCATCTCTGCAGTACGTTCACCATCTGCCATCGAGTGCGATGTCGCGTGTAAATAGGTCCCGTGCATTGGGTCCATCACGTTATCAATCGCATATTGATGGTTGACTTTCCAGTCCGCTTGGCAAAGGAATGCACTCCACTCTTCACTTGCAAGTTGCTCTGGGAACTCAAGCGGTGCTGGTTGTTCATTTGCATCGATGCCAAACCATATAAAGATTGCGCCATGCTGCTCAATTACTGGATAGTTCTTTAAGCATTTAGTTCCAGTCATTGGACATTCATGAACTGCTGGCACATCGGCAACCACACCATCAGCACGAACTTCAACACCGTGATACCAACAAGCAACTCGGTCACCCAAGTTCCAACCGAGGGAAAGACGAGCGCCGCGATGCGGACAGCGATCTTCAAGTGCATGAACCTGCCCTTCAGCATCACGCCAAACCACAATGTTTTCGCCTAAACGGGTAATTCCGACCGGATTAGCAGCGACTTCCCAACTTGCCAAAACCGGATGCCATTGGTCACGTAAACCAAGTTCTAAATATTCTTCAGCACTTTGTGAAGTTGATACGATTGCGTTCATTTTATTCTTCCCTGAATCAATAACCTAAACGTTGCATTTCTTCTGTAAAGCTTGCAGAAGTCCATTCATCACCAGATTCACAGCGGAAACCCTGTTGATTAAGTGCAGAAACAACATCATCTAGCGCTGTTGCACCCGCAGAGAATGCTTGAATCAAGTTCTTTACAAAATCTTGCTCGTAGAGAGTCGGTTCTTTATAACGTGTCTGCCAAACCAACAATTCAGATTGACCAGGAATTTGAATATTGTTGATACCTGCTTCGGTTGCCGGCGTTGCATGAATCCAGCTTGCCAACTTTTCATTAAATGTCTTCATTGTTCTGCTTCCTTGTACATGTGAGGACTAGAGTTGAATTTGAATATCCTGTCCTTCAACACGAACTGGGTACGTACATAGGTTTCTACACCCGGGCCCACTTTTTAGCTCACCTGTCTGAATGTCAAAAATTGCTTCGTGCAATGGACATTCAACAGTCTGATCTTCGATAAATCCTTCGGTTAATAAGGCATACGCATGAGGGCAAACATTTTCGATAGCAAAGTAATTTTCATCGACGAAAAATACGCCTATTTTTTTCCCTTCAATTTCGATGGCTTTCGGCTCATCTTCGCTAACGTCACCTTGCTGACAAACTGAGATCCAACTCATATCTTGCGTCCTCGTTTTGTTTTATATACAAAACTTAATTTCATTTTCAAAACACAAGCAAAGAATAATACTCTTGGTTAATTTTTGTCAAAGTAAAAATAACCATATAAATCATGTTATTAATTAATTTTAAATAATTTGTTACGTTTCAAAATAAAAACTTTGTTTTAAATATAAAAATTGTTTTATGCGATCTTTATAATTACAATAGTTCTAAAATAAAGCATAATGCCCTAATTCGAACCCTGTTTTATTTATAGGAAAACAACACGAATGAGCCTAGAGATTGAAGAAGATTCGCAAGAATCAGAAACAACAAAAAATGATGATCGGTATTTAGTACCAGGGCTTGTGCGTGGTTTAGCCATCTTGCAAGCTTTTAATCAACAAGCACAAGAAATGACGATTACAGAAATTGCCGAAATTTTGGAAGTGAACCGTTCTAGTGCATTTCGTCTGATCTATACACTTGAAGCTTGCGGTTATTTAAGAAAAGCCTCTCAAAAAACGTATGCACTCGATTCAAAAGTCATGGAGCTTGGTTTTAACAGCTTATCGAAGCTTTCATTACTCGATTTATCAACGCCTCTAATGAAAGAACTACGTGACCAGACCAAACTGGCAGTACATCTGACTGTTTTAGAAGGTACACACATTGTTTTTGTAAATAACGTTCAATCTATGGGAACGTTTACCAGCAATATTAGTTTAGGTACTCGCTGGCCTGCCCATGCAACCGTCATTGGTCAAATGTTATTGTCAGATTTACCAGAGGCAGAAGTACGACAACGTTACCGTAATTTCAATGAGTGGGATAGTTACTCAGAACTGACCCCAACCAGTTTGAAAGCACTCTTACAAAAGTTGAGTTATGTAAAAACTCAAAAATCGATGGTGAGCTGGGGTCATTACAACCACGATATGGCTGCTTGTGCTGCTCCTATTTTCAAACAATCGAATGGAAAAATGGTGGCGGTTCTTTCGGTGAGCTGCCCAATTACCACTTATGATGAAAAGACCTTTAAAGAAGATATCGCCGCTATGGTGATCACAACCGCAGATAAAATTTCAAAATTTATTTATTAAAAAAAGCGACGTTAAGTCGCTTTTTTTGTGCTTTTATTTCTTCAATTAAAAATTACGCTTAAAAATTTCACCATTCATATCCTGAAAACTCAGTGTCGAATGGCTTTCTTTAATATCAAACTTTAAGTACTGCTGTTTAAATTGCACCACTGCATAAAACTCTTCAGCACCATCATCTAAACCTGTCGCAGAGACCTGTGTGCCTTGTGGAAAATCCTTGAGCCATGCAACCTTATAAAAATCTGACACCGAATTAAAATCTATATATTTTGCAGGTTCGGCCATAATTTTTTGTGCCATCGCATCAAACTGTTGCTGTTTATATATGACTAAATTCAGGATCATGGCTATTCTTAAAGGTTAATCATTAACAGTCATCAATAGAGTACGTATAGTAATGTAGTTTTCCATTACGGAAATGAAAGTGTAAGCCATCATTACTAACTTCCCAAGGAAATATAGAGTAAGTATGATTCTCAGATATAACTATTTGTTTACCAAAAAACTTTTTAAAATCATTCTCGGTAGTTAAATGATTAAATAATCGAGAACCATACTTTAGACCATTTTGCTGGCTTACATATACCTTATCTAAAGATCCCGTAGAGAGTATCACTCCATCTTCATATACCCATTGATCTGGAAAATAACCACCATTGCATTCATCAGCCTCACCTTTAATAACCTGCTTTGGCTTTTTCAGGTTATTTAAGGGAATATCAAAACTGTTTAATACCTTACCATGCCATAAAGGTTTAATATTTACTTGCGCATAAGAGGTAGTTGCTACTAAAAAGCCAATACAAAATAAACATATATGAGTTAAATTTTTCATAAAAATCCATAAATTAATGATTTAAAAGCTTTGTACCTTAGTCTTATTAATGATCAAACCTTTTTGTTTGTCTTTCATAATGATTAAAGGAGACCCAACTTTTTTAGTTTTGGTATTATCCAAATATTTTTTCTTCTGTAAATAAATCAGTTTGTCTTTAATAAAGGTATCTATGGAAGTTTCATCATCCGTATAATAACTAATATCTTGTGTATAAATATTTGACCAGTCAGCTACCCAAAAAATAATAAAATTTCCACCACGCTCCTGATAATTGTCTATTGCAAAGGTTTCAGAATCAATTTTATGTATAGTCTGGCCTGCTATTGAGGATATATCCTGAGTTTGCGCTTTAAAATAATAGGTTTTATTTTTATCTAAATTGATAGCAAATACATTATAGCCTAGCGCATCAGCTATATCAGGCTTAAAGCAAGAATAGTTTTGTATTTTTACCTGTGCTGTCTGTATAGCTAATTTATTATTTTCAGCAGCTTCATCTTTCTGACATGAATCCGGTAATTTACTAAGCTGCTTTAAAGGAACAGCGTTAACCTGAGCATTTGCATAACCAGAAAAAAGGAATAAACAAAATAAAAATTTTTTTAAAGTACGAGTCATCAAATAATTTCCAAACAGGATTATTGTTTTAATATTTTCTCATACATTAAATAGTTTTTTTCAAATCTATATGATCGTTCTGCTTTCTTTTCACCTTTTCCCATTGATACCAACCATAAGCTGCCATCAAAACAAAGGCTGCATATAAGGCAGAAGTTAAAAATAGATCTTTATAAATAAACATGCCCACATAAATAATGTCGACAAATACCCAAAGTATCCAAGTCGCAATATGTTTTCGACTCGTCCAGTAAGTTGCAAGCAAACTAAATGCGGCAAGCTGTGAGTCGAGCATAGGCACTGCTGCATCGGTAAAGTTTTTAAGTATCAAACCAAAAAGTAAACCGCCTACTGCGGCAATGATTATTTGAAAAATTGCAACTTTAGGCGCTATCGGTTCTATACGAATATCATGGTCTTGCTGCTTTCCTTTGAGCCAATAGTAAAAACCATAAAAATTTACAGCCATAAAAAAGAACTGCAAAATCGTTTCACCATAAAGCTTAAATTCGTAAAACAAATATGCGTATAGAACAAAGGCAAAGAAATTAAACAGCCAACACCACATATTGCGAATTACAGTTAATCCGACTCCAATTAGACTAATTAAGACCGCAAAGATTTCTAGAGGTGACATAAGAGCAGCTGCTTATTGAGATCAATTTGACGAGGTATTATGAGAAAAATATGGGCCTAAGCAAACAACTAATTTAACGTATTCAAAAAAATCTTTATTCCACGCTTGAATCTAATTTGTACTTTTCTATTTATATGTTATAAAAATATCATCTATATTTTTAATATACTTATCATGTTTTTATCTAAAGCCCATTATTGTCTAGCGCGTCAATTCTACGCCCCAGAGATTAAGTTCTGTGTGGTCATTTGGCGACGTCCTTGTTTTGGACAATTTGGCGCTTTGAATAAAAAATCAAGAAGTTAATTACATAATATATTCTCTGATTTTTCTTAAGAAGCCGCCATAAAACGCGGCTTTTTTTATGTCCGTTCATCCTAAAAAAACATCACTTTATGGAGCTTTATATGAAGCCTTTATTTGAACAACAGAGTACGTCCAGCCCGCAGATTCAGCCGGCTGTAGCATTACCTTCATCTCCGACTCGACTCGCTACAGCCGGCCAATTTATTGCGGTCATTGTTATTTGGTCGCTTACACCACTCGCCGCCGTCTGGACAGTACAAGAACTTCACTGGGCATGGGGATTATTCCTTCGCTTTAGTATCGCTATTCCGATTGCTTTACTGTGTCTAAAATTTTTTCGTTTAAAACTGATCTTTAGTAAAAAAGCAATTTTAAGCTACTGTGCAGGAGCCATTGGTTTATTTGGTTCCATGGCTTTTTGCTATATGGGTGCAGATAAAGTTCCTTCGGCCATTATTTCAATTATTTACGGCGCCTCTCCTTTAGTATCTGGGCTCATTAGCTCCTTTGTATTAGGACACGAGCGTTTTTCATCATGGCAGTGGCTTGGTCTCGGTATTGCTCTTGTCGGGATGAGTTTTACATTAGGGCTATCTTCATCGGGTTTTCAGCTCAACAGTATTGGTATTATGCTAGAGCTGATCGCTATGCTGTTTTATGTATTGTCGACTTTTGCCGTAAAATCTGTCGGAGCGCATATTCACCCAATTATACAAATGACGGGTTCTAGCCTTGTCTCGTGGGTAGGTTACGTATGCTTATTGCCTTTCTTCTGGTCGCATCTTCCAACTGAATTTCCAAGTCTGAAAATTTCACTCGCGGTCTTCTATAGTGCTGTCTTTTCTTCTGTACTTGCCATGATTTTTTATTATCAGCTCATTAAGGTACTACAGCCGACGACGGTACTACTTATTACAATTATTACCCCTGTTTTAGCCACCTTTTGGGGAACATGGTTCAACCATGAACACCTTAGCTCACATCTAGTTTTAGGTTTAATCATGTTATGTCTAGGGCTATTGATGTATTCAAGGCGTTCTGCATAAGCTTATACAACCTGACTCATCTATGAGTCAGGTTGCACTTTTAACTCATATTTATAGCATCATTTTATTTTCACTTACCAAGTCATCAACAAATTGTATTTGATCGTTTTTAAATGATTGTTTAAAAGATAATTAAAGACAAATAAAGAGTGTGAGAATATGTCAAATCAAGAAGGGAAAGTCAGCCGTGAAACTCGAGGACATATTTTTTTAATTGGTCTAGATCGAGCAGCAAAACGCAATGCCTTTGATAGCCATCTCATTAAAGACTTATCACTAGCACTGACCGAATATGAAAATAATGATGCTCTGCGCTGTGCAATTATTTTTGCACATGGTGACCATTTTACGGCGGGTTTAGATTTAGTTGAGTTACAACCTAAGCTTGCTACAGGTGTTTTTGATTTTAGTGATGAAGAAATTAACCCGTGGGGTACAGTTGGCCGAAAACTAAGTAAACCATTAATTGTAGCCGTACAAGGTTATTGCTATACAGCTGGCATAGAACTATTTCTTAATGCAGATATTGCAATTGCGAGTGAAAATACTCAGTTTGCGCAAATGGAAGTCCAACGTGGCATCTTACCCTTTGGCGGTGCAACTGCCCGCTTTACTCAGGCAGCAGGTTGGGCCAAAGCGATGCGTTATTTGCTTACAGGTGACTCTTTTGATGCAAAAACCGCCTTTGATATGAACCTGATTACAGAAGTTTGCCCAGAAGGTACGGAGCTTAAACGTGCAATAGAACTGGCTGAAAATATCGCGCAAGCTGCACCACTTGCTGTAAAAGCGACCCTCGCTTCTGCCCGTGAAGCCATTAATGAAGGTTATGAAACTGCTTTTAGCCAATTACAGAGCCATCTTCAGCCTTTACTCATCACAGAAGATGTTCAAGAAGGTGTGTTTGCCATGTTGCAAAAAAGACCGCCTGTTTTTAAAGGTAAATAAAACCTACTCAAACTTATACTTCGCGGTTTAAAACTTATTACTCTCTAAGCATATATGCAAAAAGAAAGCCCACATCATGTGGGCTTTCTTTTTATTTATTAGGTTTATTCAACTCTAACAATTTTACCAAATTCATCATGATGAACGACCGTAATTTTTTGGCTACGGCCCTGTTCAATTTCTTGCTCTGGCAAATCAAAGTAGCGTGCATAATCATCTGTCTGTTTCATGTTAAGTGCACTCCCCCCAACACGGCGTTCAGGCAATACATGACTCCATAGCAACAAACCAATTGCACAAGCAATAAGTGCTGTAAAGCCATGCTCAATTCCCACACCAAAGGCACTAAATAAACGGTGTACCAAATGTGTTTTTTGTAGTTCAACCAATAGCCATACAAACACGAACGGACGCCACAACAACAACCAACCGCCCCACATCATGGCTGTGCTTGTTGTAGAAACATAGCGTTTGTGCCATGGTAATTGACGACGTAAATCAATAATCAACGAATTTGTCTTCATTTCTCTTTACCTAACGAAGTGCTGCGGTTTTCCCCAGACATCAATACAGCACGATCTTTAAAATCTCATGACTCTTGCATTTCATCTAACGAATGCCCCGATCCGGGCTCACCCAACGTGCTCGTTTCTCATCTCCACGTCGTAAGACTTTTGGAAATGCCACAATGGTTGCCGAAATGGTGATTAGCCAAAAGACCAATGGATACCAGATCATCCAGAAATAGTTTTTTCCTAGATGCGGTTCATAGCGACTATCCATCCATTTGCTTAAAGCAAACTGAATTAGACAGGTTGCCCCCAATAAAATACCGCTACCATACGGTAAAAATGGGGAACTCACAACGGCTAAAGCAGGGACCGGTAAAATAAAATGTACCAACCACAACACAGCCATTGCCAGCATTAAATATGACCAGACTAAAGTTAAGCAAAGCTCAAACATGAGAGGCCATAAAAAATTCAATTTTGGTTTGGTGAACACATCAATGTTTTTAATTAAAACCTGTGCTCCACCCATTGCCCAACGTAAACGCTGTTTCCACAAACCGTTTAAGGTTTCAGGCATTAAAATCCAGACCAAGGCATTCGGTTCAAAACGAATGTCCCAGCCTGCACGCTGCAATTTCCAAGTAATGTCGATGTCTTCGGTCAACATATTTGGAGACCAATAATCGACTTGGTGAACAGCACTTTTACGGAAAGCGGTAATTACACCAGACACCGTAAACAAACGACCAAATGTACGCTGTGCACGTTTGATCATTCCCACAATCGAAGAAAACTCACCGACTTGAATACGTCCTAACAAAGTTGAACGCGTACGAATACGTGGGTTTCCAGTTACGGCTGCAACTGTTGGGTTCTGAAGAAAATGACGAATCATCCATTTTGCTGCATGCGGGTCGAGCAAAGCATCGCCATCGATACCAATTAAAAACTCAGCATCGGTCATCAGGCTGCCTGCCTGTAGGCCCATTGCTTTACCTTGGTTTTGTGCAAGGTGAACAACACGAAGTTTTTCGTATTGTTCAGCTAAACGGTCCAGCACTTCACCCGTATTATCCGAACTGCCATCATTAATCGCAATCACTTCAAAATTAGGATAGTCCAGTTTTAAAGCATGACTAATGGTTTCCTCTGCATTATCGCCTTCGTTAAAGCAAGGAATAAGTACAGCAACTTTCGGATAGCTTTCTAATGGAGCTGGTTGATCGTAAGGTGGAGCCTTACGTTCCTTCCAATAGAAAATGACCGCACCTATCATCCATAGATATGACATAAACAATGGATAATAAAAAACGAATTTTAGGGCGTGCGACCATATTGCAGCAAAGATTGTCATGTTTCAGCCTCGACTACGGCACAAGACGAGATGATTTTTCAGCAAATGCTTTATGCATCACGTTCACGTCCGGATGATCTTTGATTGGGTCATCAGGGTAATATCCGACATGCATTACGCCTTGTTCATAGAGAGAATGAATTGTCGCAGCCATTTCAGTTGAAGGTACCTTTTCGTTATTACGCCAGTTCGTTGCCTGTAGCTCAAAAACTGTTTTCTTAATGCCATTTGGATATTGCTTAACACGATCAACCATATCTTTATAGAATTGATCTGAGTTTTTCACTTGCTCCATATAAGGCATCGCCATAATAGCAGTAAAATCATAACGGTTTAATGACTCTTCAAGTGACTGAGAGTACCAATTTTCCGCATATGGTTTTAAAGCCACTTGCGCATATAAATTACGTGCTGTTAACAGGAATGGCTCATATTGACGAACCTGATCCACAAGCTGCATCGCAAAATCATCTAAATATCTGGTTTTGTATGCAGTCCACTTTTGCAAATCTTCGTCATTTGCACGAATTTTTGCCAAGTCTGTTGGTAAGCCTTGTTTTGCATAAGCTTTTAAAGCATCTGGGCTTGCATCTTCATAATCAGACAGTGTCACATCGTCATGGAATAAAATTCCATTGAAAGACGATGACTTCGCTAAGTCTTGATATATTTCACGGATAGTTTGACGCGCTTCAGGTGAAAAAGGACTTAAACGAATGTATCCCATATTAAGGTGTCCACCCGTTTTATCCTGTTGGGTTACAACCAAATCTTTTGATACAGGATCAGTTTTTGGTAGTTCCCATGCCAATAATGGCATCCACGCATAAATACGGCTTACAGGAGTACGTGTTTGAATTTGCCATGCAACACGGTTAAATAAATCAGCACGCATAGGAATATGTCGATTTGGGAAGTATACCATATCGGCAGAACCATTCGCATCTGCATCAGAGAAAGCCTGCAAATAAACTGTATTTACACCCATCGCGTTAATACGGTCGAGTAAATTACCTAAATTACGCTCTTGCTGTTGCGGGTCTGGATCATAGATATAGTCGAGATCCACATGCATGATTTTTTGCGGACGGTTATTATCCGTTAAATTTAACTCACGGTTTTTAATCTCTTGAGCTAAATCATTTGTGCTCATTCCGCCCTCTACCAAAATACGACTCATATTTTGTAGAGACTGTTTAGCGTGATCTGCCCCATCATCAAGTGTGATGGTAATTGGCATACCAAGCTTTTTAGCAATTTGAACAGTTTGCATATTATAGCGACCATATGGCCACACCATAATACGTGGTGAACGTATACCATGTTCTTTAAGCAACTGATTATTCTTTTTTAAATCGTTATAAATTCGGGCCTGATATTGGCTGTCGTTTTCATACGTTTTAGTTTTTACGTCATAAAAACGAGTCGTTGCCGCAGGTTCAGAGTTTCCTTGTGGGTTACCTGTAATACCACGGTGTAAATGATAGCTGTGGCTTGCAATTTCAACAAAACCGCTGTCTTGCATTTCTTTAAGTTCAGGCCAGCTTAAGATTTTATCACGTGAAATTTCTTCGCCAGAAAAATCAACTTTCTGATTTGCTTTAGGCTCTAACCATGAACCAACAACAGCAAGTACTACCGGGATTTTTTTAGCCTTAATGACTGGATAGGCATTTTGATAAAAAGACTGATAACCATCATCTACAGTTAATAAAACTGGCTTGGTCGGCAGTGCAGTTTTGCCCTGATGAGCACGAATCAACTGGTCTACAGTAATAAAATGGAAACCGTTTTTTTGCAGCCAATCAATATGCTCACTAAATTGTTTCGTGGTCACTGCATATTGAGGAATTAAGGCATTTTTAGTATCGGTAATTTCATGATAGCCAATAACAGTAAGTTCTGAAGCATCTATTTTAGGAGGCTTAGCTAATGCCATACCTGACAAGCCTGCTAAAGCCAAGCCAAGCGTTAGATTCAACAAAGGAGATGCAAAACGGGTAATCATGAAATAGCGTCTCAATAGCAATATAGATTATTTATGTGAAATTTAAACTTAAGAACTAAACCTTATGTCAATTTAGCCCTTAGGTTCAGACTGTCCCAAAAGAACAGTTTTTCAGTTCACCTTTATAATCAAATAAACTGAAAATAATCTTAAATATTCAAAAAGCTAAAATATAAATAGTGAATGTATTTATATTTAAAGCTTATATATAAAATCAAACCCTAAAGAATTTGATATCACTCATCACGAGTTTTTACGTCAAATAATTCGATTTCAAAAATCAAATTTGAATTTGCCGGAATAATCTTACCCATTTTGCGTTCGCCATAAGCTAAATGCGCAGGAACAATAAGTTTACGTTTTCCGCCCACTTTCATTCCCATGATGCCTTGGTCCCAACCTTTAATCACACGGCCTGTACCAATGACACATTCAAAATAATTTCCGCGGTCAATTGAAGAGTCGAATTTAGTACCGTCTTCTAACCACCCTGTATAGTGCGTGGTAATTAAAGCACCTTTAACCGCTTCTTTACCTTCGCCTACTTTTAAATCGATAATTTCTAATTCAGTGATCATAACATTTCCGTTTCATTTAAATTCACAGCTCAGACTCAATCTTTAGTCTAGCAAGTGAAGTTGTAAAGTTTGTTTCGCTTTCCAGTTTTACTGTAATTGTGTCCACACCACGTTTGCTTGGCCCTTTTCACCAAGCAAAGTCCATTCTGTGTCCATAACATTTAACTGTAACTGCATAGTGCGTTCACAAAGCTGTTCTAACTCTGCTGTACTTTCAGGCGCAATTTGCCATACCTGAACATTACTCAAAGTTTTAATTTTACTGTTTCTCTTCCACCAGTCTTCGACTTGTGAACCATAAGCAACAATTGCTACAGTTTTACAACGGGCACTGGCTTTTTTCACTTTATCTTCAGAAGGTAAACCGACTTCAATCCAGGTTTCTAACTGTCCTGTTAAGTCTTTTTGCCAAAGTGCAGGCTCATCAGTTTCAAAAAGGTCTTTGGTAAATTCAAGGCTATCACTGGCAAAACGTGCAAATGCCATAACACGAACCATTAATCGTTCTAAAGTTTCTGAAGGATGTAAGGCAAGCGTCAATTGATAATCGCCATAAATATGGTCATCCATATTGGCAATGTTCAGATCCGCTTTATAAATTGTTGCTTTAAGCGCCATAGTTGATATGTCCAAAAATTTGGCGCTAAGAATACTCGATTTTAGTTAAAAAATTATAGAAAAAACGCAGTAACCCAAAACTTCTTTCACTCTAAATTTGCATCTTATTCCAAAACATCTAAGCACTTTCAAAGTTGGCGGGCTTTTTGCTTGAGAGGGTTGTATTCCTCTCTTTTTGATTTGATGACTTATGTGGCAAAAACTTAAACGTAGTTTATTCCTACAAGTTCTCTGCGCTCTCTTCCTCGGTATTGCAGTAGGTCTTGGTTTTCATGATTTCTCCCTAGCTTTAAAACCTCTTGGTGATGGTTTTATTTCGCTCATTAAAATGTTGATTGCGCCGATTGTATTTTGTGTGGTGGTACTGGGAATCTATGGTGCAAATGACATTAAAAAAATGGGCAAAGTCGGTGCAAAAACGATTCTTTATTTTGAAGTGGTCACCAGTATTGCTTTAATTTTGGGAATTATTGTTGCTTATGTCTTTAAACCGGGCGTCGGGATGAATATCGATATTCATCATTTAGATGCTAAAGATTTAAGTACCTATACCGACCGTGCTCATGACATGCATACAGGTTCGGACTTTTTACTCAATATTATTCCGAAAACATTTACGGCCGCTTTTGCCAACGGCGATATTTTACAGATTTTACTTATCGCGATTTTGTTTGGTGTCTCGCTACTCTTAATTCCTAAACATTTGGCCGAGCTGGTACGTCAGGCACTTGAAGCTTTCTCTGAAGTCTTCTTTAAAATTATGGGACTGATTATCCGTTTAGCTCCAATTGGTGTATTCGGTTCAGTCGCATATACCACTGCAAAATTCGGATCAGACTCACTTCTACAACTCGGTTATTTAGTTTTACTCTTTTATGCAACCTGCATTTTATTTGTTGTGATTGTTCTAGGTTCAATTCTAAAACTTGCTGGTCTCAACATTTTTAAGTTTGTGGGCTACTTTAAAGATGAGCTCGCGATTGTTTTAGGTACCGCATCTTCCGACTCAGTTCTCCCTCAAGTCATGAAAAAGCTTAAAAACTTGGGGATTAAAGATTCAACAGTCGGTCTGGTCATTCCAACCGGTTATTCTTTTAATTTAGATGGCTTTTCAATTTACTTAACTCTAGGGGTGATCTTTATTGCACAGGCCTGCAATATCGATCTTTCTATGCATGACTTGTTGGCTATTTTGCTGGTTTCGCTCATTACCTCTAAAGGCGCGCACGGTATCCCGGGGTCTGCCTTAGTGATTCTTGCGGCGACACTTTCAGTCATTCCAAGCTTACCTGCAATTGGCTTAGTGCTTTTATTGTCTGTAGATTGGTTTATCGGGATTATCCGTGCCTGCACCAATTTAATTGGTAACTGTGTTGCGACCGTAGTCGTTGCACATTGGGAAAAAGACATTGACCATGCTCAAGCTAAAGCTGTACTCGACATCAAAAAATAGATGAATATTTTTGAGAACATTGAGCTATCTTTTCAATGTTCTCTATTCATCAATTCTGCAACCTAATAATTCAGTTTCAAATGCCAGCCAGTCATGTTCATGTTGACTAATGATTTCAATACGGTTATCAATGCCCTCTTCACCAGACTTATAGTTAAATTGGTCAGGATTAAAATTAAAGGTCTTCCATCCCTGATCTGTATTAAAAATTCCCTTAATACGTAGCCAGTCTTGCTGTGCACACAACACATCGAGCAGAGCATAAAACTCAAATTTCCAACGTTTAGGTAATTTCCAACCCGCCACAATATAACCTTGTGCAGACTCAACATAGTGATAAGGCAGTTGATAAATTTCTTTTGCAACTTCGGCTTCGGTCATTTGTTTTTGAAGCTTAAGTAAAGGTTGTATAGAGCGCTCAGTTAAACGAGCAGCGACATCAATTTGTGCTAGTTCAAGTTGACCATGCTCGGTCTTTAGCCATTGCTGCTGATAAGGCTGGTATTCATCTTTAAGCCTATCTAGCGCCTGATCATCCTCAAAAGTCATGGTGTCCACATGAGACACCACCACAATTTGCGCGGCTTTTAATTGATCTTCATACAGGTTTTGTTTAACCCAATTGATGTCATGCAAACGACTACCATCGACAACTGTAATCAATGCACGCATAGCCAAGCTATTTTGCCAATGAGGTTCTGTAAGCTGATCAAATAATTGTGAAGGGTGCCCAAGCCCAGTAGGTTCAATAAAGAGTCGGTCTGGCTTTTGTTCACTTAACAAACGAGCCAAAGCAATATGCATGGGAAGTTGGCTACTACAACATAAACAGCCACCTAATAATTCTTTTACGGCATAGCCTTCATCTTGAGGTAACAGTTGTTGGTCGACTCCAATTTGCCCAAACTCATTCATTAAGACTGCCCACACTTCATCTTTGGGTTTCTGACTTAATAAATGCTGCAATAATGTGGTTTTTCCTGCACCTAAAAACCCTGAGATAATATGGGTAGGTACAGTTTTTTGGGCAATCAGTTTCACAAGCGGCTCAAATCAACAAGGTTTTAAAAACTAAGAAAGGTATATCACTGTTTAAGTGGCATGGAAAACATTTTTCATTTTGAAGCTATAGTTTTCAATTATCCGGCTAAAACAGCATTTTTGTGACATACCTCTCATCAATAATCTAAATTAACTTTAAATAAAAAATAATTAAACGGAATATTCTATTTATAAGCATTCATAATTCATGCCAGAGTGTTTTGTTTGCGTAACCAACTTGGCTTTTTTTTACTCAACAAGAAATATTCTTTCACATTTTTAGCGCTCAACAAGCGCTCCAATTTTACAGTAGATGCACATAAACGGCCCGTATATTTCATATTGTTAAGATAGGCGTAATAGATTGTTAAGTTAATTGATGTAATCCAAAGCTCGGCTTAGCATGTGTCCTAGCTTAGTCATTCAGCCATACATGTTTTATCAGGTAGGTATGAACGATTAGGTTTGATTTATTTTTTAATGAATTTAAGGATGCCATAAAATGAAATTAGCTAAAACTTTACTCGCTACGACTCTAGCTTTAACTGCTGCTTCAACTTTTGCTGCTTCTAAACATGATAAAGTTCATGCTCCAGCAGAAGATAAAGTTGTAGTTTCAACTCAAGAGCAAGCAAACACTGCAAATGCTGCATCTGAAGCGGTAGGTTCTGCTTCTGAAGCTGCTCCTGCTGCTCAATAATTACCTCTGTACTCTCCTCCAAGCTCAGAGATAATTTTGCTGAAACGAAACAGGAAGTTGAATTTCAGTGAATAAAAAAGATCGAACCATGCTGCGGTTCGATCTTTTTTTAATTTAGTCTTCTTTGTTGTTTAAGAAGTTTTCTTATACATGCTGCAAGAAGGATTATGATTTTCTTGTAGGCGCAACACCTTACGGTGTTCTGCTGCTTCAAATCGACAGCGTTTCCATTCAGTATCGAGTTTTAATTGAGGCACTTCACGTGGTTTACCATGCTCATCAACCGAAACCATCGTGAAATAACAGCTATTGGTGTGGCGCACGGTACGCTTTTGAATATTCTGTGCTTCTACACGAATACCCACTTCCATTGAAGTACGACCCACATGGTTCACACTCGCTAAAAATGTAACGAGTTCGCCCACATAAATTGGTTCTTTAAAATTTACTTTATCTACAGACAACGTTACGACATAACTGCCTGAATAACGACTTGCACAAGCGTAGGCCACTTGGTCTAACAGCTTTAGAATTGTTCCACCATGAACATTACCTGAAAAATTTGCCATGTCTGGGGTCATTAACACTGACATGGTTAATTCTGACTGATCATCAGTTACGGTTGTCATTTCATCTAATGTAGGCATGACTCAACTCTGTCTCAAAACAAGCTCAGAAAACATTATGGTTGATAATTCACAAAAAAAACATGCTTAAATCCACAACATAGCATCGTATTTTTTAATATTGTTAATTCTTTTTTTGAACGAATATTTTTTAAGCTATTATTTTTAATTATTTTTTAGTTTTTCTTAAATAAAAAGCTGAGAAGCAGCCAAAAATAAACTAAAGATGCTATGCCATTTTGTTCCATTTTAAATGACACAGCATCGTTTTATATAAGCCTGGCTATACTTTATGGATCAGTCCAGTAATACCATTAATAATCATATCAACAGCAATCGTACCAATTAACAAAGCAGATAAACGCCCGACAATATCAAAATATCGATCGATGTATTTTGCATGTTTATAGCGTAAATGATCATGTGAAAATTTCATCAAAATCAAAATACTGCATGTTAAAAACATGGTAAACCCAATAACAAGTGCCGCAGCACCTATCGACATTTCAATACCCGTGACCACAGCCGCACTAATGGTGCCTGGCCCGATCATAAAAGGCATAGCGATGGTGCCGGCTAAATGTTCAGGTGCACCGCGCATTTCACCAATGGTGTCGGCTCCCTGAAATACATAGCGATAACCAATTACTAAAAAGATAAGACCTCCAAAAATCTGGAAAGCCTCAAAGCGTACGTTCAGGTATTTACTAAAGATTGCTTCACCGCCCCATGCAAACAGCATAAAGACGATATAAGCAATCAAGCTCCCCTGAATTAAAGCTTTGTTAAATACCTTGGTTTCTGAATGGCGGATCAGGCCAATCATATAAATGCTCATTAAAAATGGATTGAGCAAAGAGAAAAATAAAGCAAAAGAATGCAGATATGGTGAAACCATGCATATTCCCCTTAAGCTTGTGGATCTGGGAATAATGGACGGTTCCCAGGGCTAATACGATTAATATGCAAGAATGTCATATGTCTTTCATACTTATCTAAAATGTCATTAATCACCTGTTCTTTACTGTAACCCACAAGGTCGTTGTCTTGAGAACCTTCATAAAGATAGGTTTCGAGACGGTAATAGAACTGTTTACCTCGTTTTACACGCTGACTAAAGTTAGGCGCGCTATAACGGACAGGCCAAATCTGATACACGAAGTTTTGCTCTTCTTCCAAATGAATGGTGATATCGAGGTGATATAGCGCCTCTTCATCTTCAAGTGGTGTTTGCTGCACGTCTACATTCATACCTTGCTTAATAAGTTCATCAGCAACGGCTTGAACGGCAGGCTGGCAAACGGTATCGAGCATCCGTCTGGTTTCAGTCGTTCCCGGATGATGCATAACCCGAGTCAAACGCTGTTTCCAATTGAGAATATCGACATTACCCACTACAGGTGCTGCGTTCATACTTCGGCTGGCATGCCTGTAGTCCTCAAGCCTGAGCGACTTATAAAGCCCCGCCATGACAAGGAACATCACGAAACTAAACGGCAATCCCATAATGATGGTTGCATTTTGCAAAGCGGTAATCCCGTTGGTCATCAGCATGGCTAGCGTTAATAACCCAATGGCAATTGCCCAGAACACGCTTAACCAACGCGGCGCATCATTATCAATATGGGTAAGCTTAGTGGTGAAGTTACCTAAAACCAATGCACCCGAGTCGGCAGAAGTCACATAGAATAAAAGGCCCGTCACTGTTGCGACTGAAGCAATAAAGGTAAAACCCGGGTACTGCGCTAACAGGTCATAAAAACCATGTGCCGGATTAGATAATACCGTTGCAGCTAAAGTCTGGTTGCCTTCAAAAATAACACTGTGCAATGCGCTATTACCAAAAATGGATAACCACGTTAAGGTAAATAACAGAGGAATAATTAAAGTCCCGCACACAAACTCACGAATAGTACGGCCTCTAGAAATACGGGCCAAAAATAACCCTACAAATGGCGACCAAGCAATCCACCATGCCCAGAAGAACAAGGTCCAGCTGCTCATCCAATCTTTAGGTTGCTCAAAAGCAAAACTTTGTAAGGCTAAGGTTGGGAAGCGAGTTAAATAATCACCAATATTTTGTACCAGCGCATTGAGTAAAAACTCGGTATTGCCCAAGAACAAAATAAACAGTAAAAGACCAATTGATACATAAATATTGATTTCAGACAAAATCCGAAGGCCTTTATTCACCCCAGATGTCACAGAAATAATACTAATACCGACTGCAATGGCAATGAGTGCAAACTGCATCCAGATATTCTCTGGCAGTCCTAATAAAACATGTAAACCATAGTTCAGCTGTACCACGCCAATCCCGCAGGTGGTCGCAATACCAAAAATTGTCCCGATGACGGCAGCAGTATCTACACTATGGCCGATGGCCCCATTAATTCTGTTTCCAAAAATTGGGTAAAGTGCAGAACGAATGGTAAGCGGCAAGTTATAGCGATAACTGAAATAACCAAGGGCCATACCAATCAAGGCATACATACACCAACCGGTCAAACCATAGTGAAACAGCGTCCACACCATACTTTGGCGTGCCGCTTCATAGGTCTGACCTACGCCAACAGGCGGCTGCATATAATGAGATAATGGCTCAGCCACCGAGAAGAACATTAAATCGATACCAATACCTGCCGAAAACAGCATGGCAGACCAACTCAGTAAACTAAACTCAGGCTTTGAATGTTTAGGGCCAAGTTTAATCTCACCATAGCGTGAACAGGCAATGAAAATTACAAACACCATATACAGCGTTGCAGCCAGTAAATAGTACCAGCCAAAGGTTGACGTTACCCACGCAAGGACGGTGTTAATGGTTCGATTTGCGAAATCGTTAAATAAAAAAGTAACGAGAGAAAAGATTAAAATGATTAGAGCTGAAATATAAAAAACCACACGGTTAAGCGGGTCTTTTTTAGATTTAGATAATGTTAAATCATCAACTGCTCTTGGATTATCTGTTGCCATACAATCCTCAAGGAATAGAAGAAAAATAAAATATTCAATTTAGTCTTTTCACTATTTAACAATAATGAAAAGACTGCTTTGAACGCAAAAAATATAAATAAATGTGATGAACCAAGGTTATAAAACCTCGGTCACTTTGTTCTGGTCACAATTCGATGGAATAGAAATGTCTTTTGAAATAGCTAACTGCTTTTTCGCAACATTCGGGTCAAAATCATCTTGCTTTAAGGCTTTGGCTAGACCAAACATATAAAGCAAAATAATGACTGAAAATGGTAAACCACATAACACCACTGCACTTTGCATGGAGTTAAAACTACCTGCTAATAATAAGCCGATACTTACAATGGTAATGACCACAGACCAAAAGATGCGTAACCAGATCGGTGAATCACTATCACTGGTGCCCCCTTTCGAGGACAAATTGGCGATCATTAGTGTACCAGACCCAACCGGTGTCAAAAATAAAACGAAACAAATTACAACAACAATCCCGGCAATATACGGATTAAACGGGAGATATTCGAGTAATTTGAATAATGACAATGCAGGGTCACTTAAAACCATATCACCTAAAACTTTCTGTTTTTGATTGAGAATTAAATGAATTGCAGTATTTCCAAAAATCGAGATCCAAGCCAAGGTAAAACCTAATGGAATAAGGCATACACCCAAAACCACTTCTCGAATAGTTCGGCCTTTGGAAATGCGGGCAATAAACATTCCTACAAAAGGTGCCCAAGCAATCCACCATGCCCAATAAAACACAGTCCATGAACCCAACCAGCCACTGGCTTTTTGATTGTATAAATACATATCAAAACTTTTACCCATAAAATTATTAAGGTAATCGCCCGTATTTTGCACAAGACCATTTAACAAATGGTTGGTCGGTCCTGTTAAAAATACAAATAAAAGTAAGGCATAGAGCAAACGTAAATTAATCCGTGATAACCATGCCAAGCCTTTTTCAATCCCGACCACTGTAGTGACTGTCGCCACAAACATCATGATTAAAACAGCAGTAATTAAAGTTGCAGAGTTATCGGGAATTTCAGGAATTAAATAACAAATGCCTGAAACCAATACCAAAGCACCAATACCTAAGTTGGTCACCAAAGAAATTACGGTTGCTAAAATACCAAAGCCATCGACAAAATCACCTACCAGGCCATGAACTCGCTCTCCAAAAATTGGATAGAGTGCCGAGCGTAGTGCGAGTGGTAAATCTTGTCTAAAGGCAAAATAACCTAATGTCACACCCAGCAAGGCATAAAGCACCCAGCCATGAATACCCCAGTGCAAAAAGCTATAGGTCATGGCATTGCGGGCAGCCTGAATAGTGCCTGCCTCACCTTCTGGCGGTCTTAGAAAATGGTCAACAGGTTCAGCAACACCATAATAAAGTAGCGCGATACCAATACCTGCCGAAAACAGCATTGAGGTCCAAGCCAAATAACCAAACTCAGGTTTGTCGTGGTCTTTTCCTAAAGGAATCTGTCCCACTTTTGAGAAGGCAAGCCAAGCCACAAAGCCTAAACACAGCACAATCACCAACATGTAATACCACCCGAAAAAGTGGTTTACCTGCTCTTGCACATAGGTCAGCCAAAACTGACTTTTTTCTGGAAACAGCACAAATAATAGGCCAAAAATGCCGATACTGACTGCCGAACTCCAAAATACAAAACGATTTAACCGAATATGGTCTGAAGAATATCCATCACTTTTCAACACCATCTTATTGCTCCTTGCAATCGGTGTATTTTTTCCAAAATAACGTGATAAGTACCGGACTTATGCGCATCATCCTATCCGTAAGAACTTCTGATTCTATCTCTTCTACCCCGAAGTAAGATTCAAAAATTCATTGATTTTTACACATCATACTTGTTATTGATTGAACGTTCAATCAATAACAAGTATGATAAAAAAGTGCTATGATGCTCCGCAAGTTAACATGCTGAATTTAAAGCACCCGTAAAAGTGCTGATGTGGACAATCATGACAAAACGCAGAGTAAAACCAGAGCATGTGCGCCGTGAAGAGATTATGAACGCTGCACTCGACGTAATTTATGAAGTGGGGTTATCCAATACCACCATTGCACAAATTGCAAAAAAAGCCGAGTTGTCGACCGGTATTGTCAGCCATTATTTTGGCGACAAACAAGGGTTAATAAATACCTGTATGCAAGAAATGCTCAATGTTTTGCGTCGGAAAACCGAACAGTACAGAGCAGAAGCAGATTCGCATCCGGAAAGCCAGATTAAGGCAATTATTGACTCTAACTTTGACATTAGTCAGGTAAATGAAAAAGCAATGCGGGTCTGGTTAGACTTTTGGTCTGCAAGCATGCATGTACCAGACCTGAGCCGTTTGCAAAAGATTAATGATCAACGCCTGTATTCCAACTTGAAGTTTTATTTTCTCAAGTTAATGGATGAACAACAGGCCAGTGTTGCCGCAAGAGGTCTGGCAGCATTGATTGATGGATTATGGTTACGTGGCAGTTTAAGCCGTCACAACGAATTTGACAGCGAACTGGCCCGTTCCATTGCTTACGATTATGTAAAAACGCAATTGCAATTTGCGAACAAGCCTTTGCAGGAGAGACAAAATGAGTGATGTACAAATTCATCAATTGTATATCCATGGACGCTACGTTGAAGCAACCAGTGGTAAAACATTTAATAGTATTAACCCTGCCAACGGCGAAATTATCGCGACTCTTCAACAGGCATCTGAACAAGATATTGAAGCTGCTGTAAAAAGTGCCCAACAAGGACAAAAAATCTGGGCAGCCATGACCGCTATGGAGCGCTCACGTATTTTACGCCGTGCTGTCGATATTCTCCGTGAACGTAATGATGAGCTTGCCCGTCTTGAAACACTCGACACCGGTAAAGCCTACAGCGAAACATCTACCGTCGATATTGTGACTGGTGCAGATGTACTCGAATACTACGCAGGACTTGCAACAGCTATTCAGGGCGAACAAGTTCCGCTTCGCGAATCAAGTTTCTTTTATACACGCCGTGAACCTTTAGGCGTAGTTGCAGGTATTGGTGCCTGGAACTATCCAATCCAAATCGCTTTATGGAAATCTGCCCCTGCCCTTGCTGCCGGCAATGCCATGATTTTCAAGCCAAGCGAAACAACCCCACTTACTGCATTAAAACTTGCAGAAATCTATACAGAAGCTGGCTTACCAGACGGCGTATTTAACGTGGTACAAGGTGCTGGTCGTGAAATCGGTCAATGGCTCACAGAACATCCTGTGATTGAAAAAATCTCATTCACGGGTGGCGTAGAGACAGGCAAAAAAGTGATGGCAAGCGCTGCTGGCTCTACACTAAAAGAAGTGACTATGGAGCTTGGTGGGAAGTCACCACTCATTATTTGTGAAGATGCTGACCTTAACCGTGCCGCAGACATTGCGGTTATGGCGAACTTCTTTAGCTCAGGTCAAGTATGTACCAACGGTACGCGCGTATTTGTTCCAAAATCACGTTTAGCTGACTTTGAAAAAGCGGTTGTAGAGCGTGTAAAACGTATTCGCATTGGTGACCCAATGGCTGAAGACACCAACTTCGGCCCGCTCACTAGCTTCCCTCATATGGAAAAAGTATTGTCTTTCATTGAGTCAGGCAAACAACAAGGCGCTAAAGTATTAATCGGTGGCGGTCGTGCGACCGAAGGCGAGCTTGCCAAAGGCGCTTATGTACTACCGACTGTATTTAGCGACTGCACTGACCAAATGGCGATTGTTCAAGAAGAAATTTTTGGACCTGTCATGAGCATCTTAAGCTATGAAACCGAAGAAGAAGTGATTCAACGTGCCAACGACACGACCTTTGGTCTAGCTGCCGGTGTGGTCACTCAAGATATTAGCCGCGCTCATCGCATTATTCACCAAATTGAAGCTGGTATTTGCTGGATTAACACTTGGGGTGAATCACCTGCCGAAATGCCAGTTGGTGGCTACAAGCAATCTGGTGTGGGCCGCGAAAATGGCTTAACCACGCTTGGGCACTATACCCGTATCAAATCTATTCAAGTTGAACTTGGCGATTATCAAAGCATTTTTTAATGCCTCAATCGCTCTAAAACCTTCAACCTAAATCACATATGCCGAGCAGTCTTTATAGATTGCTCAGGCAAACTGTTAGTAAAAAAAGGATAGTTATGAATATTAAAGAATATGATTACATTATTATTGGCGCAGGATCTGCCGGAAATGTACTCGCTGCGCGTCTTACTGAAGACAAAGATACCACCGTTTTACTGCTAGAAGCAGGTGGACCAGATTATCGCTTGGATTTCCGTACACAAATGCCGGCAGCTTTGGCCTACCCTCTTCAAGGTCGTCGCTATAACTGGGCTTATTTAACTGACCCAGAGCCACACATGAACAACCGTCGTATGGAGTGTGGTCGTGGTAAAGGCTTAGGTGGCTCATCTTTAATTAATGGTATGTGCTATATCCGCGGTAACGCCATGGATTTAGA
The DNA here is from genome assembly GCF_044538765.1 of Acinetobacter sp. ABJ-A23_2. NCBI lineage: Bacteria > Pseudomonadati > Pseudomonadota > Gammaproteobacteria > Moraxellales > Moraxellaceae > Acinetobacter > Acinetobacter sp. ABJ-A23_2. Next base: position 15,017 of record NZ_JBIUCP010000004.1, on the reverse strand, counting down.
ACAATGGGCAACCCATAAAGGCCTTGAAAACTGGACTTATGCCGACTGTTTGCCTTACTACAAAAAAGCCGAAACTCGTGACATTGGTGGCAACGACTATCATGGTGATAGCGGTCCTGTATCAGTGGCTACACCAAAAAATGGCAACAACGTGCTGTTCCATGCCATGGTTGAAGCAGGTGTACAGGCAGGTTACCCACGTACTGACGACTTAAATGGATACCAACAAGAAGGTTTTGGTCCAATGGACCGTACCGTTACGCCTAAAGGCCGTCGTTCAAGTACCGCACGTGGTTATTTGGATATGGCAAAAGGTCGTCCAAACCTGACTATTTTAACTCATGCGACGACCAACAAAATCTTGTTTAATCAAAAGCAAGCAATTGGTGTTGAATATATTATTGGTGCTGATCAAAACAACTTGCAACGTGCCTTGGTTAAACGTGAAGTATTACTTTGTGCAGGCGCAATTGCGTCACCGCAAATTTTACAGCGTTCAGGTGTAGGTCAAAGTACCTTCTTAAAATCAATGGACATTGATGTGGTTCATGATTTGCCGGGCGTGGGTGAAAACTTACAAGATCACCTGGAAATGTACTTACAGTATAAATGTAAGCAACCCGTTTCTTTATACCCTGCTTTAAAATGGTATAACCAACCTGCTATTGGTGCCGAGTGGTTATTCAATGGTACAGGTATTGGTGCAAGTAACCAGTTTGAAGCGGGTGGATTTATCCGTAGTTCGGATGAGTTTAAGTGGCCAAACATTCAATACCACTTCTTGCCAGTAGCTATTAACTACAACGGTAGTAATGCAGTAAAAGAACATGGCTTCCAAGCACACGTGGGTTCAATGCGTTCGCCTTCACGCGGTCGTATCAAACTTAAATCGAAAGACCCGTTTGCGCATCCAAGTATCTTGTTTAACTACATGTCGACTGAACAAGACTGGCGTGAGTTCCGTGATGCAATCCGTATTACGCGTGAAATCATGCATCAACCTGCACTTGACCCATATCGTGGTGATGAAATTAGTCCGGGCAAACATTTACAGACAGATGCAGAGCTTGATGACTTTGTTCGTAACCATGCAGAAACAGCTTACCACCCGTCTTGTAGCTGTAAGATGGGCGAAGACGAAATGGCTGTTGTAGATGGTCAAGGCCGTGTACACGGTATGAATGGTTTGCGTGTAGTTGATGCTTCAATTATGCCGCTGATTATTACCGGCAACTTAAATGCAACCACCATTATGATTGCCGAGAAAATTGCAGACCAAATTCGTGGACGCGAAGCGTTACCACGTTCGACTGCACCATTCTATGTAGCATCATAAAATCTTAAAGGGCATATTTCTTATGCAGGAATATGCCCTTATTTTATTATTTATAGCACTCATATTAATAAGAACTATGTATGACAGAAAATAAGGTCATGCAAGGTTATTAATTACATCAATAGGTCATAAATTAAAAATTCATCTATTTTTATCGAAGCATATCCTTCAAATGGCTTAAATTTAACCAAATTTATTTTATTAATTTATTTTCAATTACTTACAATAAAATTAAAACTAAAAATAATCTTATAAAAGTTTAATTTGATCAAATAAAACTCATATTTATGATTTTAATAGAACCCATTTATTATAAAAATTGTATTGTCAATGCAAAATTAGTCTAAAATATAGAGTGTTTGCGATAATCCCAAGTAATTTTTCTTTTTTCAAAGTTCTCTGTTTTGGAGAATTTTACTTTCGCATTTATATCCGTTTTGTCTGGATACGCTGTCTAGGTTTCCTCACACCTTAAGTGACTCAAATAACTTATTTTAAGGTCCCCCTTACATGAAAAAGTTTTTGAAATACCTTCTGGTATTAATCATTCTTATTTTAATTGCGGGTATTGTTTTCTTGTTTAGACCGATTGCGTCAAAACAAGTACAAACTGCAAAAGATGAGCCAGTTGTTGATGCTGTTCTTGTTGGCGGCGGTATCATGAGTGCCACTCTCGGTACTTATTTCACTGAGCTTGAACCGAATTGGCAAATTCGTATGTTTGAGCGTCTTGACCAAGTTGCTCAAGAAAGTTCAAACGGCTTTAACAATGCCGGAACAGGCCACTCTGGCTTTATGGAAATGAACTATACCGAAGAGAAAAACGGTAAGATGGAAATTGCCAAAGCTGAAAAAGTTGCTTCTCAGTTTGAAGTTGCTAAACAGTTCTGGTCATATCAGGTAAAACAAGGCGTTTTAGCTGAACCAAAAACATTCATTAACCCAGTTCCACACATTGCTTTCGTTTGGGGCGATAACGTTAAATTCTTAGAAAAACGTTATGCTGCCATGATTCAAAGCCCGCTTTTCAAAGGCATGAAATTTACTGAAGACCCAGCTGTGATTAAACAATGGGCGCCTTTAGTCATGACCGATCGTGATCCAACTCAAAAAGTTGCAGCGACTCGTATGGAAGTTGGTTCTGACGTGAACTATGGTTCAATCACTAAACAATTAGTGAATCACTTAAACCAAAACCCTAACTTCAAACTACAGACTTCAACTGAAGTGACTGGCATCAGCCAAAATGATGACAAAACTTGGACGGTGTCTTTCAAAAATTTGAAAACTGGTAAAACAGACCACGTTAAAACGCGTTTTGTATTTATCGGTGCAGGTGGTGCCGCGGTTAAATTATTGCAACTTACTGGTTTACCAGAAGCGAAACAATATGCTGGCTTCCCTGTAGGTGGTGAGTTCTTAATTACTGACAACCCAGCAATTACTGCTCAGCACACAGCGAAAGTATATGGTCGTGCGGAACTTGGTGCGCCTCCAATGTCTGTACCACATATTGATACACGTTATATCGACGGTAAAAAATATGTATTGTTTGGACCATTTGCAACGTATTCAAACAAGTTCCTGAAAAATGGTTCTCAGCTTGACTTGCTTGCATCTACCAACAAAAGCAATGTTTTACCAATGACCACTGTTGGCTTGGAAAACCTTGATCTTGTTAAATACTTGGTGAGCCAAGTGATGATGTCAGATGAAGACCGTCTCAATGAACTTCGTAAATACTACCCAGATGCGAAAGCTGAAGACTGGCGTTTAAGCCAAGGTGGTCAACGTGTTCAGATCATCAAAAAAGAACCGGGTAAACCTGCAACGCTTCAATTCGGTACAGAAATCTTTGCGTCTAAAGACGGTGCTGTAACTGCATTGTTAGGTGCGTCTCCGGGTGCTTCGACTTCTCCATACATCATGCTTAACTTGCTTGAAAAAGCTTTCCCTCAGCAAACTGAAGGTAAGTGGAACCAGAAGCTTCATGAAATTGTGGTTTCTTATAAACAAGACTTAAGCAAAGACCCTGTGTTACTCGACAAAGTTCGTCAGTACACAAGCTCTACACTTGGCTTGAACTATACATCTCCGTTCAAAGCTGCAAACGATGAAACTGCTGCTGCCCCTGTTGCAAAAGCAAACTAAGTTTGATGATGTATAAGTAAAATATCAAAAGGATGAATTTCGATTCGTCCTTTTGTTTTTTTAAGACTTCTGTTGAGATATTTAGACTTGCCATGACGCCTTTAAAATCATCACCTCGCCTCTTACCGTTTTGTTTTAAGCTCGTGCTTGTTTTGCTACTGGCTTATCTTTTGTTAAGCGGGTTTTATATGTGGATGATTGGCGGTACAGCAATTTACGTCAGCTCAGCCGTATTATTTGTCATAACAGCTTATGCATTTAAGCTCGGTAAATATCAAAAACTATGTGCTGTTTTAAATATGCTCATGAGCGCAGTCGCGTTATATTTCAGCACGGCTCATCTATTTTTCTCCCCTATCCAGTTCTTTATATTTTTACCTGCGCTATTTTTTGTTGTGTTGGCTTTTACTCAAGTAAGTAAAGTTCGTAGTTTATCTAAAGTACTCATATTAATTAGTTTATTGATTTGGTCAGGCGTACATTTTACGCAGCTTGAACAACTCAAAGCGTATTATCAAACACAGCATAGTGGTGAAAGCTGGCAGCAATACGGCGCGCTATAAGAGTATTTTTAGTCTGTATACATTCATGAAAATGTATTTTCATTTTCACATGAAATTCATCAGTAAAACTGAACATCGTTTACAGAATTCCTCCTAAGAAAAATTATTCATAACAATCTAATTTATTTAGAAATATATCGAGCATATTAGCGATTGAATAGCATTCATCTACACGCTAGATTAGCTGAATTATTTTTCTCCCTTTACGTTGTAATTTATGAAAATTTTAGATGGCGGTTTAGGCCGTGAATTGGCTCGCCGTGGCGCTCCGTTTCGTCAACCAGAGTGGTCTGCTCTTGCACTCATTGAAGCACCTGAAACAGTAAAAGAAGTCCACCTCGACTTTATCAACGCTGGTGCAGAAGTCATTACAACCAATAACTATGCGGTTGTGCCATTTCATATTGGTCAAGAACGTTTTGAAACTGACGGCGTGCGTTTAATTAAAGTTGCGATTGAACAAGCAAAAAATGCAGTTAAAGAAAGCGGCAAAAATGTCAAAATCGCAGGCTGTTTACCACCGTTATTTGGTTCTTACCGCGCCGACTTGTTCCAACCGGAACAGGCTAAAAATCTTGCCGAGCCAATTATTAACACATTGGCACCAGAGGTAGATTTCTGGCTCGCTGAAACTCAATCGTGCTTAAAAGAAGTTGAAACAGTTCATGCGTTATTGCCACAAGATGGTAAGGACTATTGGGTGTCATTTACGCTGCAAGATGAGATTAAACAAGAACAAGCTTTACTTCGTTCTGGCGAAAACATGCAACAAGTGGCTGGTTTCATCAAACAATCAAATGCCAAAGCAGTATTGTTTAACTGCTGCCAACCTGAAGTAATCTTGCAAGCGATTAATGAAATTAAAGGGCTTATACCAGAGTCTGTACAAATTGGTGCTTATGCCAACGCGTTCCCACCGCAAGATGAAAGCGCTACTGCTAACGATGGTCTGGATGAAATTCGTAAAGACTTAGACGCTCCAACTTATCTTGCTTTTGCCAAACAATGGCAGCAAGCAGGTGCAAGTTTAGTGGGCGGTTGCTGCGGTATTGGACCAGAACACATTGCTGAACTTTCTCAATTTTTTAAAGAATAAATACCATGTCTGCTGCCAAAATCGGATTATTGTCTCTTACAGCGCTGGTATTTAGTTCTATGGTGGGGTCAGGCGTATTTAGCCTCCCCCAAAATATGGCTCAAGTTGCCAACGGCTCTGCCCTTCTTGTTGCATGGCTCATTACCGGAGTCGGCATTATTTTCTTGGCTCTTTCATTGTTGCATTTAACCCGTCAACGACCAGATCTAGATGGCGGTATTTATAACTATGCACGCGAAGGCTTTGGAGACCTCATCGGGTTTTGCTCGGCATGGGGCTACTGGTTGTGTACTACCATTGGTATTGTCGGTTATGTAGTGATTGCCTTTTCAGGCGTTGGTATGTTTACCGACAGCAAAGACCATATTATTTTTGGTGAAGGTAATACGCTCTACTCACTGATTGGATCAAGCATTTTTGTATGGCTGGTGCACTGGTTAGTAAGCCGAGGCATTAAAGAAGCTGCAATTGTGAATTTACTGGCAACCATTGCCAAAATTATTCCAATGGTGGTTTTCATCTTCTTTACCTTTATTGCCTTTAAGTTTGATTTATTCAAACTCAACTTAAATGACTTTTCTTTAAAAGTTCCTCTTTGGCAGCAAGTCAAAGACCTGATGCTCATTACCCTTTGGGTATTTACCGGTATTGAAGGTGCGGTGGTTTTATCATCACGTGCAAAAAACCGTCATGACATTGGCAAAGCGACCATTTTAGGTGTGTTGCTGGCATTAAGTTTTTACGTCATGGTCACAGTATTAGCTTATGGTGTGGTGAGCCGTGAAGCGCTTGCTGGTATGCATAACCCATCTATGGCGACTATTTTACAGCAACTCATCGGTCTACCAGGTACCATCATTATTACTATCGGCTTGATTATTTCAGTTTCATCGTCTTATTTAAGCTGGACCTTATTTGCCACTGAAATTCCATATCTAGCTGCAAAAAATGGTGCTTTCCCGAAACTATTTTTAAAGAATAACCAAAATAATGTGCCGATTTCCTCACTATGGCTAACTACTATTGTGGTGCAAGGTTCTCTGATTGCCGTGTATTTTTTCAATAAAAACTACACCCAGCTTTTATTGATTTCCTCGGTGATGATTTTGCTGCCTTATTTTCTGGTATCGGCGTTTTATCTTAAAGAATCTATTCGCCACAAACGCACTCCGCATATTGCGATTGCAAGTGTCGCTTCAATCTATGCACTTTGGTTGCTCTATGCAGCAGGTTTAGACTTACTGCTGTTGTCTGGTGTGCTGTATTTGGTCGGCTTGGTTATTTTTTCAATCAGCTACTTTGAGCATAAAAAATCGCTCAAACAAAACCAGCTTAATTAATCACTTCAACCACTGTTGAGCTATTTCAGCAGTGGTTTTCTAAAAACAAAAATTGTATTTTGAAGGCGGCGACTGCTTTAAATGCAATCGTAAAATACGGCGTAATTCTAAAATTGCCTCAGGGCTAGTCTGAATCGAATGCCCACCTTTAATAATCAGCTCCGACTGCTCTCCACCCAAATGTGAACTTTGATAAGGCACAATCCCATCACTCATTTTTGACTTATCTGTGGTGCCATTTATATTGCCCATAATTGAGTGATAGACCACGTTGGACGATGGCTGAATGGCTTGGGTCAACTGCATAAAGTTAGAAGAACGACTTAAATTACTCGCTCCATTTTCAATTAAGCCTTTTCTGAGTTTTGTATTTTTCTCATCTCTCATTTCAACGGCAATAAAAAAGTCGGCAGGTAAGCGAATAATACGGCGAGCAATTTGGGTAAACCATCGGTCAGCATAGTCAGTACCATGATGCGGCGCCGAAACAAAAACAACCCGCTTAAAATAGGGCAAATCTTTGAACTGAAAACGTTCTCGAATAACCGGATTTTCTTTTAAACGCTTTAACTGTGCTTCATTCATTTTTTGCATGGCTAAATCAGAAACATCTGCATCGCTTACTAGCAAGCGGCTAATCACGCCGCCCATACTATGCCCAACCAATACGGCATCGTGTGCGGCATAACTGTCTTTAGCAACGTTTTGAAAAGCCTGATTCAGCAAAGAATAAATCTGAAAACGACTTTCAAAAATCGGCATATTGGTTGAATAAAACACCTGCCAAACTTGGTAGTTTTGTCTTAATTCGGCATCACCCATAATGTCGTTGGTTAGGCTCACCCATGCCTCTGGGCTGCTTGCCAAGCCATGAATAAACACAATAATTTTCTTATTGGGGTTAAAGGGTTCCAGCATATATAAATGCGGCATGATTAAATTGGCTTCTTTATTAATTAAAGACCAATAGCCTGCTGCACCTAAATTATATTTCGATAACCATAGCCCGTAAGGCGCCGAATAGTTGGCAGTGAGTGGATAGTCCACGCCTTCAACTTTTACGCGGTCCTGTCGGTATGGGTCAAACATGGCAATTTCTAACTCTGCCCCATCAATGACCTGATCGGCTGTGGCCTTTTGTTTTGGGTAGGCAATGGCCGTGACTGGAAAGAAACGTGGTAAATGAATGTTGGGATTACTCTGGTGAGCATAAAAAGCGTCAGGATCTAAAATAAAACCATGATTTACATCATGCTCTTTACGTCCCACAATAAATTCAGCACCTAAACCATCCTTACGGTTGACGGTATTAAACCCTGAAAAGTTCATGTTATAGCTAGAGCGAAAGGTATCGACTTCAATATGCTGTACATCTACAGCATGATCAAAGTTAACGTGGTACTCATGCCCATCTGCTTTTAGTAAAGGTGGGAAATGAAGCGTATTTAAATGATTAAAATACGTGGTCATGAGCTTCGACAAAGCGACGTTATAAAAAATACGTACCTGATTTTGGCGATGGTCAAATACCCGATCAAAAGGCGACTCTTCAGAGTCAAATAAATAGACATAACTATAACGCAAGCTTTTATCGAACAGCGCTAACTCTTGCTCAACGCAACTGTTACTTTTAAGAGTGACATTACACTGGCTGCTACGCCCAACATCTAAAGCTTTTGCCAAATAAATTTCACTCAGCGCCGCATAACGTTCTTCTCGGCTGCTATTTTCTGACAATCCCTGAATTTTATTTAAACAGACATTAAAATTTTGCAAACAAGACGTTTCACTTTCTTTGACCAAATACAGCAAGTTTTGGGTTTGATGACTTAGAGTATTGTCGGTCAAAATGCTTTCATTTTTACTTTTTAAAGCGCTGCTTAAGTTACTTTCTTTTAAATGAATGACCTGACAACCGCTCAGCAGTCCCATTATTGTAAGCACTAAATAAGGGCCGGATTTTGTCATTGTGCATTCCTTTATCGAATGTATTTCCCCACCTATCATTATGCCTGTAAAGCTGTGCCTGAACAATTTCGGCTCAGCTTCGATTGGACTTTATTTAGATAATAAAATTGACCGTCTATTTTATTAAGCTTGTTTAAACTTCTGCTGGGAAGCCAAATAAGAAAAATAGAGTATGGGTAAAATAAACGGCGCTACGCTCCAAAAGTCAAAATAGACATAGAGTACCGCCCCCATCAAAGCACCTATAACAAAGCCAATTACAATACTGGCACTTTTAAGCAAACTTGCCCGATTGGCAGCATTATTATTTTTAAGCAAGTTAGCAATATCAATCCCAAGCTGGGTAGTGTTGCCTGTCATCATGGTACTGGGGCTAATATTTTTAATAAGGGTTTTGCTTGATGTATTACGAATCGCTAAAGCAATTAAACCGAGGCCACCAGTGATTGCAACCGTAATCGAATCGGCATTTTTAAATGGCTCAAAGTAAAGCCCAGCAGCCATAAAAGCAAAGAGAAAAATAGCTTCAAATAAAAATAAATAAGACAGCGTTTTGTGTTTGGTCTGACTACGGTCAATTAAAAGTTTGGTAATAACTACCGTCACAATAAACAATGGAATAGCCGCAAGTTTAATCCATAAACCTGCACCACCCTTCACCAAGGCTGCTCCTGCAAGTACCAAGTTACCCGTTACATGCGCGGTAAAAAAACCAAATAACGCAATAAAACCAATGGTATCAATTGCTCCACCCACCATAGTCAGTAAAACAGGATCTCGACATAGCGCCCATGTACTTTGTGTCTCTTGTTGAATTGAGGTCTCTGGCATAAACAGCATCCTGTTATTTTAAAGTCATTAAATTCACTACAAAGATGTTTTAAATATTTAAAAACAAATCAAAGCTAAAGCATTTATAAAAACAAAAAAGCATGTAAAAACATAGACTATTTAATGTCGCAACACTGTCTTCAAAATAGCAACAATTATGATGCGTACCATGCAACAGTATCAGTCATAAAGTTACGGTTTGATTAAAGCAAATCAGCCAAATTCCTAATTTCTTCCATCACTGCCTTACACGCAGGCGTTAAATAGCCATGTTTAGAAATAGACAAAGAAATATAACGCTTGAGTGCGGGGTTAATAATTTTTGCAGCTTGAATTGAGGTGTATTGGCTAGCCTTCTTTAACGCTTGTGGCCCCAGCATGGTATACATGCGAGACTCGGAAACCAAATGCGTTTGTAAACTAATCGAGTCGGCTTCAAACACAATATTCAGCTCCACCCCATTTTCATAAGCCATGTGGTCTAAAAAATTGCGCCAGTTACTTGGCCTGCAAAACGTGACCAGCGGTAACTGACTCACTTCTTTAAACTCGACTTCATTTGCTTGAGTGAGCGCATCGCCTTCACAGCCGACCAAATAGGTATCGGCTTGGGTAAGGTAAACATCGCCTTGTTTAGGCGTCGGGTTAAACCGATAGAGTATGGCTAAATCGACGCTGCCATCTTCCAGCCATTTTTCTAAATGCACCCCTTGCCCTTCACGCACCGACAGTTTAATTAAGGGATATTTCTCTTGAAGCACTTTATAAAGCGTCGATAACAACGGATGTGCAGTAGACGGCAAACTGGCAATACGAACCGTCCCGATCGGGGTATCGGTCGAGTGCAAAATTTCATTATTGAGTTGATCGGTCACGTTTAGCCATGAACGAATTTTAGGAAGTAAATGCTGGCCTAAGTCGGTCAGCTCAACGCCGCGTCCAGTTCGGTTAAATAAACGTCCGCCACACTGTGCTTCAAGCTCGTTCATTTGCCGACTGATTTGCGGTTGGTTGGTATTATGCAGCATCGCAACTTTGCTTAAACTACCGAGTTCCACCGCGTCTAAAAATATTTTCCATAATTCATAATTCATCGATTCTTCCTAAATCGTAAACTTTCATTTTTGAGCCATACATTTTCAGTATAACTGAAATTCAAGAATTGGTAATTCCTACATAGCTCACCTATTTCTATACTCCAATCATGTTCTCTACAACACGATTTAAGTCAGATTAAGAACCAGAGAATATTTAATTACACTGTATAGGAAGTACGATTATGAGTTTAGATTTACGTGGATTAACCCCAGCACCTGTGACTCCTTTTACCCGTGACGGACAAGTAGACCATGATGCGATTCAACGTTTAGGTTCATGGTTAGGCAGTATTGATGGTGTGAAAGGCTTGGTTGTTCTTGGGCATGCAGGTGAAGGAACATTCTTGTCGCAAAAAGAACAAATGCAGGTCATCGAAAGCTTTGTTAAATCGGTAGATGATAAAATTCCGGTAATCGCAGGGATTACACTCGAAGGTACTTCGGTTGCAGCAGAAGAAGCAAAACGCGCAGTCAGCGCTGGTGCTTCGGCAGGTTTGATTTACCCTTCACATGGCTGGTTGCGTTTTGGCTATCAAAAAGGCGCACCGCAAGACCGCTATAAAGCGATTTATGAAGAAAGTGGTTTGCCATCTATTTTATTCCAATATCCAGATGCGACTAAGGCCACTTACGACCTAGACACTTTACTCGATATTTCTGCACAGCCAGGTGTGTTTGCCATGAAAAATGGTGTACGTAACATGCGCCGTTGGGATGTCGAAATTCCAATTATTCGCCGTGAACGTCCAGACTTACAGGTATTGACTTGCCACGATGAATATTTGCTTCATACCATGTTTGATGTAGACGGCGCTTTGGTTGGCTATGGCAACATTGCCCCTGAACTGTTAATTGAAATGATTAAGGCAGGTAAAGCCAAAGATTACGCCAAAGCTCGTGCTATTCACGATCAATTATTACCAGTGACTCGCAATGTCTATCACCGTGGTTCACACATGGAAGGCACAGTCGCGCTTAAACATGCACTAGTTGCTCGCGGAATTTTGGACCAGGCCACTGTGCGTTCGCCTCTGCTTCCACTGGCAGATGGTGCTGAGCAAGAAATTCATGATGCGATGCGTCAAGCTGGAATTGGCAAGGTCGATTTAACCCAAGCCGTTGCTTAAATTCTATTCGGGCTAGCATGTACGCTAGCCCTTTTTTCCTGTACGCTGCCTGAGGCTAAACATCGGGCATGTCTCTTAAAAATAATAATAAAAAGCATGCAAACTGTGGTGAACAGGTAGTGCGAAATAGAACAAAAAAACTACGAGGAATGTAGTAATAAGGAGATAGAAGATGACAAATCTAGCGGATGTAGAACAAATTAGTCATCATCAAAAAAATGCGGAAATTATTGCAAGACTTGAACGGCTACCCGTCACTGGTCGATTGCAATTTATGCGTATTACCATTGGTATAGCGACCTTTTTTGACGCTTATACTGTTCTAGCAATTGCCTTTGCTTTACCCCAACTCATTACCGAATGGCACCTGACGCCTGCCTATGTCGGTGCGATCATTGCCGCGGGCTATGTCGGGCAACTGGTCGGTGCAATCTTTTTTGGTTCTCTTGCCGAAAAAGTCGGTCGTTTAAAAGTGCTGTCTTTTACTATTTTACTGTTTGTGGCAATGGACATTTCTTGTCTATTTGCGTGGAGCGGAATGTCGCTGTTAATTTTCCGTTTCTTACAAGGTGTTGGCACAGGTGGCGAAGTTCCTGTTGCGAGTGCCTATATTAACGAGTTTATTGGTGCAGAAAAACGCGGTAAGTTTTTCTTGCTCTATGAAGTTTTGTTCCCACTTGGCCTAATGTTTGCAGGCATGGCAGCCTTTTTCCTCATGCCAATTTACGGCTGGAAAGTCATGTTCATTGTGGGCCTAGTTCCATCTTTACTGGTCATTCCTTTACGATTTTTCTTGCCTGAGTCACCACGCTGGCTTGCTTCAAAAGGCCGTTTTAAAGAAGCCGATCAAGTGGTTAAAAGCTTTGAAGACGGTGCCATTAAAAGCGGTAAACCTTTGCCTGAACCTGTGGTTAAAGAAATTAATCCGCAAGGCATGGCAAAAACCGACTGGCGTGAGCTGTTCCGTGGCATTTACCGTAAACGTACCTTTACCCTATGGGGCATGTGGTTTTGCGTGTATATGGTGAACAATGCCATGGTGACTTGGCTGCCATCTCTTTACAAACAACACTTTGGCCTGTCGCTGCAAACCAGTTTAGGTTATGGCTGGATTACCTCGGGCGTGGGTGTGATCGCCTCTATTATCTGTGCGTTAATGATTGATAAAGTCGGTCGCCGTCCTTGGTACAGTGCAGCGTTTTTCTTAGCAATCATTCCACTCATGAGCCTCTCGGTTTTAGGTGCAAAATCGGCCATGCAAGTTGTGATTTTAGCAACGCTGAGCTATGCCATTTTGCAAACCATTTCATTCTCTTTATACCTTTACGCTGCCGAACTTTACCCTACTCGCCTACGTGCGATGGGCATTGGTTTTAGTACCGCTTGGTTACGCGCTGGCTCTGCGATTGGACCGGTTATGGTCGGCCTCGTAGTTGGTGGCTATGGCATTCAATATGTATTTAGTGTGCTGGCCGTTGTGGCACTCATTGGTGGCCTAGTGACCTTCTTGTTTGCCATTGAAACCAAAGGCCAAGTGCTCGAAAAACTCTCTCCTTAATTCATCCATTTCATAAAAAGCTTGCCTAACCCAGCGTTAGGCAAAGGGCTTATTCATGCTTAAAAAAGGAATTTAAAATGAATAAATATTTGCTATGGGGCTGTATTGGCTTAGGTAGTGTGAGCAATGCATATGCAGAGCTTCCTCAACAATTTGGCAAGTTAGAATTAAAACTTAACACCCGTTACTGGAACGATGAAGGCACTGCCCACCCCACGCTTGCCAACCCTTCGCCTTCGTCGAGTGAATATGAGCAAAGTGCGTTAGGGCTTGAGTTAAATTATCAGTCACCGTACATGTGGGACTGGCTCGGTGTAGATGGTTCTCTTTATGCAGTCACTAAGTTATTTGACTCTGGCAAGCCTAGCGCTCAGCTTTTAGAAGTCGAAAATAACGGCAAGCTCGATCAAAATTTTGCGACTTTTGGGCAGCTCTACCTCAAAGCAAAACTGGGCGACAAAGGTGAAATTAAATTAGGTCGCCAGTTGCAAGACTCACTGTTGCTTAAAAGCACCAATAACCGCGCAGTGCCCGACACTTTTTCGGGTGCAAGTGGTCAGTTCCAACTGAATGATCAGCTACAAACTTACATGGCTTATTATGACCGCTGGAAACCGCGCAGCATGGACTCATTTGAAAAACTAGTCACGGAAAATGACGAGCGCATTGATTATGTCGGTTTGCTTGGTGCCAAGTATCAGTACAAAAACTTGAGCGTGAATGCCGAATATTTAAATAGCAAAGATTATTTAAAAAAGTACGGGGCGATTGCTCAATATAAATTGCCCTTTCACGGCCTTGTGTGGACATTTAACACGGGTGCTTTTTTCTCGCGTGATGATGGCAAGCTATTTAAATGCGGTGCCGAAACCGAGCTGGATTGTGTCAAAGGCCAAGACATTAACAACCGCGGAAATGGTTATTTTGTCGATGTAAATGTGGCCAAGAATAATCTCGAAGGTGGCATTGCCGTTTCAAAGTTTGATGGTTTTTGGATTGAAGATAACTTTGCCGTGCACTCCGCCCGCAATTCGGTTTTAACGCAAGACCACGGCACCAACCCGTTTCCGACCTCGGCGACCATTGGCCCTGATTTTACCAATAACGATGAAACCGCCGTTGCCCTTCGCTTGAAATATAACTGGAAAGACTACGTGAAAGGTTTAAAAACCGAGGCGAAGTATATTTATGGCTTTGGCGCTCACCAAAGTAACATCAGCAGTGATATTGAGGGTAAAGAGCGTTACTTTGACTTTACGGTGAGTTATGCCTTGCCGTGGGTGAAAAACTTAGATGTACGTTATTCATTTTTGCATTATGAGTCAAAGTTTGAAAATGCAAACCTAGGTGAAAAAATAAATGGCATGTCTCGGAAAGATTGGGACCAGCACCGTGTATTTATTAATTACCGTTATACATTTTAAGCACAGGCTAAACGTTTAGTTTAGCTTTATTATTTTTATTAATTTTACGATTTAAATCGATTAACTTTTGAGTCTAATTAAAATATAAATTTATATTTAAAATTTTTATAATATTTTATTTAAATTGAATTGACCTATTAAAAACTTATGATTATTATGGTCCCGCTGGCCTACATTGCCAGTCGGTTTTAGCAGACCGTAGATCCATGGCGGGTTATAGTTCCACTATAAGTCGTTAGACCCTTGCGTCCCTTTTCTTTGCGGTAGGACGGGAGGGGGACGCGCTCGCGCGTGCTGGTTCCTTGGATCCCAGTCTGCTAACCCCCTTTCGTTCTACCACCATAATCAATTGACGGTGATTTTTGGTGGTAGAGCTCCATACATTTTAAGGAGTTGACCATGCCACTATATATATTTATCCCCTCTCCCTTATAAACTTTTTATTTATTTAAAATTTGGGTTTTCTATTATCTAAATTTTCAAATTTATAAATTATTTTTATTTTAAAATTTAAGTCATTTTATTT
>NZ_JBIUCP010000039.1:0-40414 GCF_044538765.1 Acinetobacter sp. ABJ-A23_2 | reverse complement strand
GTTGATAATGTATTTAAACTTCCTTCTTTATGTTGTTTATCTAATTTATCACCCTTAATATCTGAGTTAATTTTAGTATGTAATCCTTCATAGACAAAAAAATGACCGCCACTAATTTTTCTATTCAAAGTAAATGCTTCACCTGAAGAAAACTCAATCCCTAACAATATGTCGGTATAACCTTTACTTTCAGGGATGCTTCTTAATTTTTTTGCTCCCAACATAAAATTAAGTGACTGCAATATAAAAGTTTTACCTGTATCAGAAGCCCCATAAATCACATTTAAACCTTTCTGAAACTCTACTTTCACAGTAGGTTTGTGCACTCCCAAATAAACTAGAAACTTAAAACTCATTACAGGATTCATAATAATTTCTCATCAATATCAGAATGAAACTCTTCTATCCACTCTTCAAAAATTTTATTTACTTCAGACTTAAGCTCTATAAAATTTAAATTACCGTACTTATCAACTACCCAATCACTTCTAGTATTTTGCTGTATATAATATTCTGACATCAATGCACCAAAAAAAGTATTAGAACTATCTCCAGCAATATAAAAAAATCCTTCATCGGTCACTATAACTTCTATAAGGCCTTTTTTTGCTAATAACTTTAAGCCTTCTTCTATAAGGGGTCTTCTTACCAATAACTCAGTTGGTTTATACCTATTCTTTGAGTGTAAGCTTGGCAAACCACCAAAACTATCTGTATGCGTTACTATAAAGTCCAATAAGACTAAATGGTTCAAGTCCATACATTTTGGATAAGCTGATCTCAATAAAGATAATGATCTTAAACCAACCTCTAATGAGCTATTAAATGTTAAATTAGAATTTTTAGTCATAATTACCAATCCAATTCATCTATATTCGCTAGTTGATGACAAATTCCACTTTTATCACTCGTACGTACCACTGATATAAGAGCATTGGAAGTCAAATTTAATGAGGTAGCTTGATTCAATATCGCATGTAATTTATCTAATTTTCTTGGATAATTTCCAAAAGTTAAATTAAAAACACCATCTAGAATTTCTTGCTGTAATTCTTCAAAAGTACCATTTGGAACATTGTCGCGAGAAAAATTTTTTAATGATTCTGCACAATAAAAAAATTCTCTTTGTTTATTAAAATGTTTTGTCCAATTAGAAAAACTTATTAGATTTTCAATTGTTAAAACTCCTTGTCCTGTTTGCTCTTGATAAACAGATAATAATTTTTTTATATAATTAGTTTCATCATCAGAAATATTACTAGGTGGAGATACAGGCTGTGGTCTCTGATTTAGACCTCCACCAAATCTTACCGCATGAAATTTTGTTTTCTTATGGTCCTCTATAAGTTCAAGAGCTTCTTTAGTTCCAAAAATTGAGAAGTCAAAACTATTGAAGTAAGCTTCTAGTTCTCCCTCTAACTTTATTTCCAATGTATCTGTTATCTTTTTTTGACAATATTTTTCCCAATTTAATCTAACTTCCTCTTTTAGCTTTTGAGGATCTCTCAGTAGTTTTGACAATTTTATTCCACAACCTTGAGGAGCTATAAAATAATATTTTCTAGGAGGAGTAAATTTACCTTGAAATGAATGCCAAATCATTTTTCCAAATTCAACAAATATATCCGATGGAGTTAAAGCATTCTTATAATGTTTGCACTGAAAGTTATCCCATTGACCATTCGTACCATTTTCATCAGTAAACCCGGCGACATCAATACCCATATCATTTCCACCAGATTCCCGAACAACTGATATATATTGATCTTTTTGGCTAAAGGCCCACTCAAGAGTAAACTCTTCCCATTCTTCAGGTGAGAAAAGTTTAATTTGTTGTGAGGGTGGATAAAGTTTGCCGAATTGAACATTAAAATGTGTATTTATATTATTTGTAGCTGAGTTATCTGGCTCAATTTCTATAAAACTTAGCTTATCCATGATCTCATCATCTAATACTATTTTTTTCAATATACTATTCTATTTATTCAATATTTAAAAATAAAAATTAACAATCTATAATAATTACTCACCATTAATTTAAATAACAATTTCCATATAAGCTTAAATATTCATAAATAACTACTAACATTAAAATTAGCTATAAAGCTTTTAATATCGGTATATAAAAGCCCAACTCTCGTCGGGCTTCTCCCCATCAAACCCTTTTTAAAAAATACTCAAGCAAAGCATCTCTTTCCCTTTCTTCATCTGAACTTAACAGCCCCAGAATTGCACCATCCATCATAAATACAAATATCTCCGCTTCTGAATAGGAAACCGTTTTTTTGGTTTCCATGAGCAAGCAGAAAATTTCATTTTTCAGCCACCGCCTATGTCTGAGAGCAGTTTGGTACGCATTTGGATAAAGCTTTTTAATTTCAAAAATCGCCTTAAACAACAAGTAATACGCACTTTTTAAGTCAGCATGTAAAAGATAAATTTGCCTGAGTTGATCAGACAAATCTGCATTTTGGTAAAGCTCACTCACCACACTCACTTTTTCTTGTAACTGCTCTTTTTGCGCGACCAGACACTGTTCAATAAATCTTTCTTTAGAGTGAAAGTAGCTATAAAAGGTGCCTTTATTTATTTGAGATTCAGCAATAATTTGGTCTACCCCGACCTTATTAAAGCCATATTGTTTAAATAAATCTGTTGCCGTATCAATCACGTGTAATGCCCTACGTGAAGCGTCTAAATTTTTCATGTATACCGCTTAAAATAGTTTTTTGTTGTAAATAAATGAGATAGAAATGCCGTCACTCTTAAATTGAGCGCTAAAAACAGGCATGCAAAAGCCGCACAAAAATGGTGTGCTCGCCTATCTCGGGTTTTATTGTTGCTATGATTTTTTAGTCGTAATGACCTATGGCTTAAAACCTAGAGTCGGTTAAACCGTTTTAAAGACCAGTTGGGTATAGAAGTAAAGATTTTGGCAAAGGTTGCCAATGAGAGAGATGAAATAGTACGCATGAGCGAACTCCTTGGGTAATTAAGAAGCTTCGCCACATCACTGCTAAATGATTATGGTGGCGAAACGAAAAGGGGTTAGCAGACTGATTTACCCAAAAATCAGCACATCCGAAGATGTCCCCCTCCCGTTCCGCCGCAGAGAGGGACACGTAGGGATGCCCACAAAAAAGAGAGACTTTTTCGTGTGCTTTGGGTAAATACGGCCTGCTAAAACCGACTGGCAATGTGGCCAGCAGGCAAAGGATAATCCGCGTGTTTTTAAGTGTCAATGTAAGGTTGAATAGAAATTGGTTAAATAATTATTGTTGTTTATTCAATTAGATATTTAAGCTAAAAAGACCTTCAATTTAAATTTAACGATGTCATGATAATAATAAAAATGGTGACAGAGCGAAAAGGGATTAGCAGACTGGAAACAAAGAAACCAGCACACCTGAAGGTGTTCCCTTAACACTCTACCGTAGAGTGGTGAAAGAACGATAAAAGGTTAGCAGACTGGACACACAGAACCAGCACACCCGAAGGTGTCCTCTTACCGTTCTACCGTAAAATGGTGGCAAAACGATAAGGGGTTAGCAGACTGGGTACAGCACCAGCACACTCGAAAGTGTCCCCTTTTCGTTCTACCGCAAAATCGTTTGCAAACAAAGAATAGTTATCAAGTTTTTAAGTGTCAATGCTCATATATTATTAATTTATAAAATATTTTTATTTCTACTGGTTCATTCTTTCATTATTAATTTACCGTTCATTTTCAAACCTGTTTAAATGAACAGATTGATCGCGCTATAAATAAAAGCTACAGTAAATAAAGTTTGAATTTTATAACTTTAAATAAATTGATAACGCATGCAGGCAAAGACATGGAAACCATACATGATTTTTATCGCCGCTTTTCTTTAACCAGAGATAGCGATTACTCGGTTCCATCTACTTCGTTTGGACATTTTAACGTATTCCAACGCGATGCCTGCTCGTTTCTCACGCCTTATAGCCGCCGCGATTATTATAAAATTTCATTGGTTTTAGGCACAGGCGAACTCCACTACGCCAACCGCTGGATACGAGTAGACCGCCCTGCTTTACTATTTTCAAACCCAATGGTTCCCTACGCTTGGGAAATTAATTCGCCCGAACAGGCAGGCTGGTTTTGTCTATTTACCGAAGAGTTTGTAAACCAAGAATCTAGACAAAGTTTTTTAAAAGACTCACCGCTGTTTAAAGTCGACGGCGACCCGCTGTATTTTTTAAACGACCAACAAGTTGAAGAAATTTCATTTATTTTCAAAAAGATGATGAATGAAATAAATTCAGACTATATTCATAAATACAACGTTTTAAGAAACTATTTGCACCTGATTGTGCATGAAGCCATGAAAATGCAACCGACCCAACAGTTTGAAAAGCATAGTAATGCTGCAGTTCGGATTTGCCATTTATTCTTTGAATTATTAGAGCGCCAGTTCCCCATCGACTCGCCACATTTTCAGCTTAAACTCAAAACTGCAAATGATTATGCCTATGGTCTGTCGGTGCATGTGAACCATTTAAACCGTGCTGTAAAAGAAGCCACAGGTAAAACTACGTCTGAGCATATTAGCTCGCGCATTACGCAAGAAGCCAAAGCGCTGCTACAACACACCAGTTGGAATATTTCCGAAATTGCCTATAGCTTAGGCTTTGAATATTCAGCGTATTTCACCAATTTCTTTAAGAAAAATACGGGCTTTTCGCCTAAAAAATTCCGCGAAGACTGTGTGGCCTAAAAACAGATTGTTTGATTTTTATAATTATTGGTTTGAATGTTATACGTCAGTTTGAGCCAAAGCATTTTATAGTTTTTCTACTCAAGTGATTTTGCAAAAAGAGTGTGAAAAATGAAATATAGAACTTTAGGACAAACAGGCGAAAAAGTATCAGCACTTGGTTTAGGTTGCATGGGAATGAGCTTTGCCTATGGTGCCTCAGATGACACACAAAGCATCGCCACTCTAGAAAAGGCATTAGACCTCGGCATTAACTTTTGGGACACCGCCGACATGTACGGCAACGGCGCAAACGAAGTTTTGCTCTCAAAAGTTTTAGAAAAACACCGCGACAAAGTGTTCTTGGCGACCAAATTTGGCTTTCGCTATAAAGAAGACAACCTTAACCCACAAAACTCTTTAGAGTCTTATATCGACGGTTCTCCAGAGTGGATTAAAGTTGCGGTCGAAAACAGTTTAAAACGTTTAAATACAGACGTAATTGATTTGTATTATGCACATCGCATTGACCCAAACATTCCAGTTGAAGACACCATTGGTGCAATGGCTGACTTGGTGAAACAAGGTAAAGTGCGTTACCTAGGACTTAGTGAAGCGTCGGCGGAAACCATTCGTAAAGCACATGCGATTCACCCGATTGCAGCGGTTCAACATGAATACTCGCTACTTACTCGTGAGTTTGAGCAAACCCATTTGCAAACCATTCGTGAGTTAGGCATTAGCCTTGTGCCATATTCACCGCTGTCACGTGGTTTAATAACCAATACGCTTGATGTGGGCAGCCTAGACGAAAATGATTTCCGTCGTCAGTTGCCACGTTATCAAGGCGATAACTGGAAAAATAACCAAAGCCTAGCGCAAGCATTTAGCGACTTTGCTCAAAGCAAAAATGCGACAGCAGCTCAACTGGCTTTGGCTTGGATTTTGGCGCAAGGTGACGACATTATTCCAATTCCGGGTACGCGTAAAATCGAGCGACTTGTGGAAAATGCGGGCGCTGTAGACCTTCATTTAACAGCAGCAGATTTGGCGGAAATTGAAGCGATTATTGCGAGATATCCAAACATGGGCGCACGCTATAACGCTCAGCAACTTGCTGCGGTCAACCACTAATATATAGGCCAAAAAAAAGTCCGACTTAGTGTCGGACTTTTTTAGTTTAGTCTTTGCTATAGCTACCTTGCTGGCGTCCACCTTCCCAGTTCGCATCTAATGATTGATCGGAAATACTTAGGCTTTCAGGGAAAATACTTAAATATTTTTTAAATTTAGCCTCTGGTTTTAAACCAATACAGTCACCGTTTTTCCACCATTTGCCTTCGGCATATTGGTCTAAAGCACCCACAGCAAGCATCCATTTAAACTTGCCGTCTGGTTGAAGTAAAAGTTCCGAACCGACTTCCCTCACGCCATGTAAATAATAGTGCCCACTCCACGCTTCATCGGCTTTCTGGAATTTCACTTCTTTACAAGTTGTATTTGCTACATCTGCATAAACCTGAGCAGACAAAATAACCGTCGAAAGAAGTAGTAAACGTACAAATATGTTTTTCATTATTTAGTTCCTAGAGTTTTTAAGTTTATTTTCCAGACTCAACTTTTAAATAAGTGCCGTCTGCATAAACGTTATGTCCAAAGCCACAGCCCGAGTTGCCCTCGTTTTGTTTAACTTGAATGTAATTGCCTAATTTCGCACTCGTTTTAAAATCGAGCTGAATACGGCAGTCTTGATCTTTATAAATAGTTTGCTTGGCATTGGTCGGCATTTTGGTGTCGAACTGCCCCATGTTCGGGCCATAAATTAAGCTTCTGAGGCCCATATAAACACCTGAATAGCCAATTGCATACTGGCCCTGCTTACGACTTACCGTAATGTGATCCCACTCACCAAAACCTGAGTAACGCACATACTCACCCGACAAATCATTTGACGCTTTAGGGGCTGGTAACTGCTGAAGATTAAACTGGCTCGATTTTGATTTTTCATCGAGCATAAACCATGCTCTTGCCCAAAGTGGCTGACCCAATTTGGCGTAGGCTAAGCCCACATTATTGTTGGCAACTTCAATATCTCGGTCGGTAAATTTAACTGTGGTTTCATCTTCATTGGCTTTACAAAAAGCAGTCCAAGAAGCTTGGCTTTGGAAGTTTTCGAGCGCTTTTTTATACTGTTTTTGGTCGTAGTTTTTCTTACCTAAGCTCGCGTATTGCTTCACTTTATTACAGCCTTGTTGTAATTCTTGTTCAAAAGAAAACTCTGCATGCGTGACCGCCAAAGCCGAAAGTGTAAGAACCGCGCAACCTGAAATAATAGATTTAATCATTTTTAAAATTCTTTAATAATTAACTAATTATATAATATGAGTAAGTTTTATAAATCACAATTATTTGAAACAAAAGTCCCTTACAATGCTTTTAGTCTTAAATAAAAATTTATTAAATCAATTCAATATAAATCGTTGAAAATACCAAGCGATAATTGGTTATTTTTGTTGAATATTCATCCAAAAAATATTGTAGACTTCATGCGTAAAACTTAGGAAGAATTATAAGAGTGAATAATCTTGTTATTGGAACCCTATTTGCACTTTGTGCAGCAGCTTTAAATGCATCTATTGGTGTAATTAGTAAATTACTCATGCACAGTGGTTTAAGCCCACAAGATATTGCCTTTTTAAAAACCATTATCGCGTTTTTCTTTTTAAGCGTGTTTTTATTTAAAGTGCCTGTGAGCCAAAAGATTGCCTACATTAGTAGCACGCCAAGCAAGCTCAGCGTTTTTATTCAAATTGCCATCTGTGCCTTTTTAGGAATTTTCTCGCTATTCTTTTTTGAAACCATTGCCTATAACCACGGCGCTGCGGCCAATGTGGTCGTGGTACTCATGGCCTCGGCTGCTATTTCTGCCCTTTTTTTTGGTCGGTTCATATTAAAAGAAAGCATCTACCTGCATTCTCTTGTAGGAACATTATTGGCAGTTGCTGGCATTAGTATTATTTCTTGGAAAGGTGGAAATAGTTTATTAATGCTGATCAACGCTTCAATTGCCGGTACGGGTTATGGCCTATTTTCGGTTTTAGTTAAAAGGTTCAAATTAAACGGCGGGCTGTTTCTTACCAAGTATTTATTGCTATTTGGTAGTGTTTATCTTGCCGTTCCGTTTTTAATAAACTTGCATAGTATTCATTTTAATACTGACATTGTTTTAGGTTTGATTGGATTAGCTGTTCTGCCAACCATACTTGGCTTTTTCTGTACCACTAAAGCGTTGTCTTATATGAGTGCCGCAAAGGTACAAGTGACCGAGCTTTCCGAGCCTATTTTTGCAGCGCTTATGGCTTGGGTCTTCATTCATGAACAGCCAACTTTATCGTTTTTATATGGCGCAATTTTCATTATTTCAGGCATCTTTTTAATGAACAAAGCACCGAAATCATAATTTAGCCAATTTCATCTATTTCGTTGGCGTGGTGGCAAGCTACTTGTACCACACTGGCAAAGTTAATCGCCATTTGTGAAGGGGCATGTTTTTTATAGGCAAGCCCTAAACCCACCGTAGGGACAGGCGCTTTTAAAGAACGATACGCGACACCTTGTATTTGCAATTGTTTGGTCGACTCCGGCACCAGAGATACCCCTAAGTTTGCAGATACCAACGATAAAATCGACACAATTTGCGGGGCGTTTTGTCCAATTTTGGGTTCAAAACCACGCTCATGACAGGCTTGTTTAATTGCATCAAAAAGCCCTGCACTAATTGAAGGTGGTGAGACAATAAAATCAAGCTCTCGCAGTGTGGTTAAATCAATTTCTTGCGTTGAATCATCTAAACTCAAAGATTCGGAAGGTAAAGCAGCAATGAGTGGTTCTGCTAATAATTCTTGAAGAATAAGGCTATCTGGAATGTTGCGTGGTGAACGAATAATCGCGACATCTAAACGGTCTTCAAGCAATAGGTCTATGAGCAGTAAGGTATTGGCTTCTTCTAGTTTTAAATCCACTTTAGGATATTGCTGCTGAAAATAGCGAACGCATTTAGGAATGAGAGGGTTCAGCATTGAAGTACCTGTAAAACCTAATCGTAGTTGACCCACTTCGCCATTTGCCACTTGCTTAACAAGGTTTGCTGCATCTTCTACACGCTGCTGTACTGGCTGAATTGCATTTAAAAAGGCAAGCCCTGCTTCGGTCAGCTCCACCCCATGAGGCGAACGAATAAATAAATCTGCACCTAGCTCTTCTTCTAAGTCTCGTATTTGCATGCTTAAAGGCGGCTGGCTCATGTTTAAGCGCTGCGCAGCTTTGGTAAAGTTTTTTTCTTCTGCTACTGCCAAAAAGTAGCGTATATGCCTGAGTTCCATTGTTATATATAAAACATATCGTGTCCCATTATTAAATATATTAGAAAAATACCTTTTAAATTGCTAATTTTAATTTATCGAATTTTCTCGATGCAGCATGCCCCAAAGCACTGCTCTTTCTTTCTGTCATGGTCATGATATGAGCTCTTCATCTACACCCAGCACTTTAAACACTGAAGCAACTTCTGTGCTTTCCCGCGAGTGGATTCATAAAGGGACTAAAGCCTATAAACATGCAGGTTTCGCTTTGTTCCTTGTAGGTTTTGCCAGTTTCTCACTGATTTATTGTGTACAGCCGCTGTTGCCTGCATTTAGCCAAAGTTTCCAGATTAGTCCTGCGAGTAGCTCTTTGGCACTGTCGTTAACGACTGCTTTTTTAGCGATTTCGATTGTGCTATCAAGCGCGTTTTCACAAGCCATTGGCCGTCGCGGTGTAATCTTTACGTCCATGCTATGTGCAGCAATTCTTAATATTGTCTCGATGTTTACCCCAAACTGGCACAGCTTACTGATGGCGCGTGCATTAGAAGGTTTACTACTTGGTGGTGTACCCGCAGTAACAATGGCTTGGATTGCTGAAGAAATCGCACCTGAACACTTGGGTAAAACCATGGGGTTGTATATTGCAGGTACTGCCTTTGGTGGCATGATGGGCCGTGTCGGCATGGGTATTTTGGTTGAATATTTTTCATGGCGCACCGCTTTAGGTTTACTTGGGGCAATCTGTTTTATTTGCTCAATTGCCTTTTTAAACCTACTTCCCGCTTCGCGTAATTTTGTCCAGAAAAAAGGGCTAAATTTAGGCTTTCATATGCAAATGTGGCGTGCTCATTTAAGCAATACTAAATTATTACGCCTGTTTGCCATTGGGTTCTTACTCACCAGTGTGTTTGTGACTCTGTTTAATTACGCGACTTTCCGCTTAAGTGGCGCACCTTATTCACTGAGCCAAACACAAATTAGCCTTATTTTCTTGTCGTATAGCTTCGGTATGGTGTCTTCATCGTTGGCAGGTGGATTAGCCGATCGCTTTGGTAAAAAAACCATGATGATGAGTGGCTTTGCGCTCATGATTGTGGGTAGCCTCATGACCCTGCTCAGCTCTCTTTTCGGCATTATTATTGGCATTGCATTTATTACCACGGGTTTCTTTATTACCCATTCACTTACCAGTAGTTCAGTCGGCGCTGAAAGCAAACAAGCCAAAGCTCATGCCAGTTCGCTTTACTTGCTGTTTTACTATATGGGATCAAGTATTGTCGGTTCGGCAGGTGGTTGGTTTTGGTTACACGGCGGCTGGAACGCCATTGTAGGCTTAACGGTAGTACTGTCATTACTTGGAATATTTTTAGTAATTTATACAAAACACGCAAAAGCGTATTAATTGATACATGAAAGGAAATTCACATGTCGAGTTTATTTGTTTATGGCACTTTAGGCCCTGGTCGCCCTAATGCGCATATACTTGAAAATATTGGCGGCCAGTGGGCAGAAGGTTGGGTAAATGGAAGCTTACGTCATGAAGGTTGGGGCGCGGATTTAGGCTATCCGGGAATTGTACTCGATGATAGTGCTAACCAAGTGCAAGGCTTTGTTTTTAGCTCAGAACATTTAGATGCTAACTGGAAATTACTAGATGACTTTGAAGGTGAAGAGTACGAAAGAGTGCCTGTACAAGTCACTCTAAATAGCGGTGAACGTGTTGATTCATTTATTTATACGCTGAAACCTTAAGTTATTTCTAGAGCTTAACCAGATGAATATTTAAAATTTGAGAGAAAAAATTTAAATGCTCATTTTTTGGCTTGTATTTTTTTTAAGAAACTGTAAAATTCACTCCACATTGCCGGCATAGCTCAGTTGGTAGAGCAACTGACTTGTAATCAGTAGGTCCACAGTTCGAATCCGTGTGCCGGCACCATCATTAAACCTCATGAATATTTGATTTATGGGGTTTTTTGTTGTCTGTAGATTTTGAAATACGCCATTTATAATTATTTTCCCCAATTCGCTAACCACTTCTTTTGTCGCTGCTATATTTTCAAACCTAGTATGTCCATCATATTTTGAAGGTATATATTTTTCCAAAATATTATTATAAACCTGAGCTTCAAAATGATTTTCTTAAACGAATTTATTTCCTCCAAAACACAAATCTTACTTTCTTAATTTTTTAAAAAATAGATTTAAAAATAAGAAATATTAACAAGATACGATTATAATGCGCCCCCAAATAAGGTCATGATAATAAGCCCTATTTTATAAACATTCATTCATTACTACATTCAACGGGGAAAAGATGAAACTACGTTTTGTTTTGCCTACTTTATTTATAATGTTGCCTTTTACAGTACAAGCTCAAAACACGAGTTCTGCGGCTCAAGCAGAAAACATTGTAAAATCACCAGTCTGCGTACTTGAGACTCTACCTTCTGCTGACCACTATAAGTCTCTTAAACGCATTAAAGTCGCAAAAGGAATATATGGCGGCTATGAAGAAATAAAACCTAAATTAGCAAACGCAGCACGTAAATATGGTGCAGATGTAGTGATTGATTATGAGCAGAGACAAAGATTTGGTTTCTGGCCATGGCGTATTGTTCGTCCAGTACTTACAGGTATTGCGGTAAAATGGAATACACCATTTGATTGTGCTGCCTTAGGCGGAAAAGAAATTCGTTAATAAGAAATGAAAAAAGCCCAACATCCTGTTGGGCTTTTTTCGTATTTCGTTACTAGGTATACATCCTGTAATACCTCACGTCCTGATGCTTAAACTTATTATTGTTGTTTTACGTTTCGGAACTTCCTGTTCCTGATGAGTTCATCATAGGTAATTAATAGAGTTCTAAAAAGACGCCAATTTCCCGAATGTATGTACGAAAAAGCGTACGGGCTTGTCAGAATACCTCTAGCCTTCTTTTTTCTTCTCTATCATTTTTTCAAAGTGTTTAAGGTTCGGGTTTAGCATATCCCAAGCATAGGCTTGGCTTACAAAGACTTCTGCTTTAGGCTGGTAAAGACTTGGATCATCCAACGTACCTGCACGTATTGAAATCATTTCAGGGGCAATTTCAGGTAAACCAAAAAGCTGGGATCCACACGTTGGACAAAAGGCTCTTTTAATTGCTCGGCCAGAAGAACCTAGAGTCTCAAAATATTTAAGTTCGCCCGTTATTTTTAATTCAGATTGGTGAAAAAAAGCGATTGGTGCATATGCCGAACCTGTTGCCTTTTGGCAATCTCGACAATGGCAATTAAAGCTATAACGTGGCTCTACTTCGCTTTGGTAGCTCACCGCTCCACATAAACACGATCCCTGATATTTGGCTGACATAGCTCCTCCTATTTTTTTATTGCTGTTATTTGAATATAACGGACATATCCACTTTGGTAGAGTTGCTGGCATAACTTTGCAGTCATTTGAATTTTAAAATTTGCCAATCCTCGGCTCTGAAATTGTCCTTGCTGTTTTTCAATATACTCTGAAAAACCGAATAATACTTGTTCAGATAAATCTTCGATTTGAATATCTGTAAAACCTTGCTGTTCCAAACTCGTTCTTAGAGTTTGTTCAGTTGGTACAGCATTCCAAGTCACGTCGGCTGCTTTGAGTAAATAACGATGCTTTTGTTCTTGTAGCATGGTCATGTTTTGGCATGTGTCGGCACGCATTAAGTAATGAAAACCTAATCGACCTTTTGAACTTAAAACTGGGGTGACCGAATCTAGAAATGAATTTAAATGACTGTGGTAAGCCGCATCGATACAGAGCACCACATCGAATGGTTGTTTGAATTCAAATTGTTTTAAATTTAAAAATGAACCACAAAAAATCTGACTTATTTCAGGAATAAGTTTTTGAATTTTATTCACACATTCAGCTTGTAGCTCAACGGCACTCATACTTTTGGGCTGATAGCCTTGTAACCAGTGCAGTAAACTTGCGCCCTGTCCACAACCTAAATCGAGTAAATAATCTTTTGAATTTAAATTGACAGCTTGTGCCAAATGGTCGGCCAATTGGCGACAAGCTTCAGGGTAGTTTTGGGTATTTTTCCAAAAACCCAAATTTGTCCAAGCTAGCTCTCCATCATCCCCCAAACTTGATGCATCAATGGCATATTTATGAGGAATGAGTCGAGAAAGAGCTGCTCGAACTTTTGTTTTCACAATTTTAGTAACCGAGTTCTGGGGCAACTTCAACCTGAGGTTTTAAACCTACAAATGGTAAAGGAGCACCTAAAATTTCAGCAATGTGCATTGCAGAAGTCACGGCTGACTCTAAAATTGGCAAGCCATCACATGACCACGAACCACAGTAAAATACTTTACGGTTTGGTTCTAAATGACGCTGCTGTAACTCTTTGTTTAGAGCAATGGTTTGCGAGTCTACAACTGCACGCGTTAAGGTCACTTTTGAAATGATTTTTTTAGGGTCAATATCAGTCACTGGACGCCAAGTTTGGAATACAGGATTTTTGCCCACAAGTGATGGCTCAACAGCATTCATCCAAACTGTAAACTGCTGACGAGTAAACTTACGGTCCATCATATAGCTCAGTACTGACCAGTCCTTACGGCGTGGTGGCATGACTGTTGCGTCAGTATGAATAACCAAGTCACCTTGTTCAAAACGGAACTGTTTAAGCAAATTCATATCATCTGCAAACTGTTCAGGGTTTAAGAACTCTTCAATCTTAGATGTTGGCGTCGCCACAATAACGCGGTCAAATGTGCCCTTATCGCCCTGCGCATTTTCAACCAGTACTTTTTCGCCTTGTTGCTCAACTTTCTTAATTGCCGAACCGCTATGGATATCAATGCCTTTAATTAAGCTGTCTACAAATGCAGGTGTACCGCCTTTCATACGTAATAGCATGTCGCCATCAGTTAAATGACGCAAAAACTCAAGAAGGTTTTTTGCAGGCCAGTCACCAATTGTTTTTGGGTTACATGTACAAATGGTATAGAGCACTGGCATCACTACGCCATGCCAGAATACTTCTTCTATGTCGTTCTGATTAATAAATTCAGCGAGAGTAATATCTTGATTTTTAGATTTGAAAAACTGGTGAATCGCAGTTTTTAATTGCAACATCCCTTTCACAAGACGCCAGCCATACTGCTGGATGCCTTTACGGTTATTGATAATCGGGAAATTACCAATACGGCTACGAGATGTGGTTAACCATGTTTCAGTACGATCTTCAAATAACCAGCTACAAGACATATAGGTACGAACTGGGAAAGTTTTAATACCTAAGTGTGCAGCAAGGCTGAGTGTATTTTTCCATAGATGCGGGTTCATAACACGCAATGGCGCATCAATAATCCCACCATCGAACTCAATGCTATGGCTATCCATTCCCCGGCCAGGAAGTGCTTCAAATATCGTGATTGTATGTCCTGCATCTTTCAGAATTCTTGCTGCTGCAAGTCCTGCCATTCCACTGCCAATAATTGCGATATCCAAAATGATGTCCCATTTTTCGAGAATTTTTTTGATTATCACTCATACCCCAAAAAAACACCGTATTAAAAACTACCAGATTTTTATTTTTTGCATCAATTTATATAGAAAAAATTTACCGAACGCGTGCAAATGATTTTCATAAAATTTTACAAAAGAGGATAAGTGTATAAAAATCTATATTTTTTAAAAATTTAAAAAAATTCTTTTAAATAAAATAAGATAATTTAACTATATTTATATCATTCGTTTTACATGAAATACTTTTTGCGATATCATGGGGTCACAATAACGAGAACTGAATCACACAAAACAATGCCGACACAATAACGATGTCCATCATAAAACTAGAAACTTTACAGCGAAAAAGCCCGCTATTCACACTTGATAGCGGGCTTTTTATTACTTTGTTTTTAAAGGTTCATTAAGCGCAGCTTAGCAATTTATGCTTCTTGCATGATTGAACCGAATTTTCCACGATTAAAGTCATCAATCGCTTCCATAATCTCGGCTTTGGTATTCATGACAAATGGACCATAACCTTCGATTGGCTCATTCAGTGGTTGGCCAGTCAACACTAGGAATTTAGTATCTTCTTCAGCATTTAGGCTAAACTCAACACCCTCACGAGATAAAATCGCAACGGTTTTACCTTCAAGACGGTTTGTATCATTAATCACAACCGCACCCTCTAACACCACCACAAGTGTGGTATGCCCTTCAGGTACATACAGGGTATGTTTTTGGCCTTTAGCCAATTTACCATCCCATACGTTTAATGGGCTAAAGGTCGTTGCTGCACCTTTTGCATCTGCATATTCACCTGCGATCACACGTAAATGACTGCCATGCTCGTCTAACGCAATGTCTGGAATATTTTTGGCTTCAATCGCTTGATATTTTCCAGGGGTCATTTTTGAATGTGAAGGTAAATTTACCCACAATTGCACCATTTCAAACAGACCGCCATGCTCTGCAAACTCAGGAGAATGGAACTCTTCATGTAACACGCCTGCACCCGCAGTCATCCATTGTACGTCACCGGTTTTAATGGTTCCGCCGCCACCACTTGAGTCTTTATGTGTTACTTCACCTTGATAGGCAATAGTCACAGTTTCAAAACCACGGTGAGGATGCGAACCTACACCTTGTTGTTCGGTGGTTGGTGAGAAGTTATAAGGCGCTGCATAATCCAGTAACAAAAATGGGCTTAGGGTTTGGCCTAAACGGTCATAAGAGAACAGGTTATATACAGGGAAACCATCACCAACCCAATGCATGTGGTTATTTTGATATGCACCAAGAAATTTCTTCATCTGATCTCTCCTATATATGTAGGATTTTCTTGAACTGAGATTGATTTTACGCCTCAATAATTGCAGTTTATAGATGAGGATTAGCAACACATTATTTCATATATGAGACAATCATAAAATTTGAGGTATTCTTTAAAAGATCGTCTCATTTTTAAAATTCTTAATCCTATTTTTTAGACTTAATCACGACAACAAACTCAACTAGCATAATTTTAGGCACTAACGACCTACTTAATAATTTTTGATTATTTATTTTGATAACATGAGGATATAAAAATGGCTCAAGATTACGTACGTTTAGACAAGGATAATGCTGCGGTTCTTTTAGTTGACCATCAAGCAGGTTTACTTTCTTTAGTTCGAGATATCGATCCGGATAAATTTAAAAACAACGTACTTGCCGTTGCGAATGCAGCAAAATATTTTAATTTACCTACAATTTTAACAACCAGTTTTGAAACTGGTCCAAACGGCCCTTTAGTTCCTGAGTTAAAAGAAATTCACCCAGATGCGCCTTTTATTCCACGTCCAGGCCAAATCAATGCGTGGGACAATGAAGATTTCGTAAAAGCAGTCAAAGCAACAGGTAAAAAACAACTGATTATTGCAGGTGTGGTCACTGAGGTTTGTGTGGCATTCCCTGCTTTATCTGCGCTCGCAGAAGGTTTTGAAGTATTCGTGATTACTGATGCTTCAGGTACCTTCAATGAATTAACCCGTGATGCTGCTTGGGACCGTATGTCAAAAGCAGGTGCGCAGCTGATGACTTGGTTCGGTATGGCATGTGAGTTACACCGTGACTGGCGTAATGATATTGAAGGTTTGGGTACATTGTTCTCAAATCACATTCCTGACTACCGTAACCTGATTTCAAGTTACAATCACAACACTAGCCAAAAATAAGTTCTATTGCCAAGATTAGAGTGCTTAAGCATTCTAATCTTGAATTTAAAGGGGTTGAACGGACATTGATAAGTTCTTTTGATGATTTTTATTATTTCTATTTAGTCGTAAAACACGGCGGCTTTAGTGCGGCCAGTGAAGCTGAAAATATTAGTAAATCCAAGCTCAGCCGACGCATTATTGACCTTGAAAATAAATTTAATGTCAGCCTCATTCAAAGAACAACCCGCCATTTTAAAGTGACCGATTTAGGTCAAGAGTTTTACGAGGAATGCTGCAAAGTCATTGCTCAGGTTGAATGTGCAGAAAACGTTTTGTTAAAACAAAAAAGTGAGCCTCAAGGGCTAGTAAAAGTAAGCTGCCCACCTTTAATGATGCATTTTCAAATTAGAAAAATTTTAAATCAGTTTTTAAAAACCTATCCTAAAGTTGAAATTTCTCTTGAGCTGACGAGCCGTCGAGTAGATATCTTACATGATGACATCGACCTCGCAATTCGGACCAATTTCGAACCGAATGAAGACTCGAATTTAATTGTTCGTGATGTGATTAAAACCGACCACTGTCTAGTGGCTTCGCCTGAATTACTGCAAGGTCGCACCATTAAGCATTATTCCGAATTACAAGACTTTCCGAGTATTAGCTTAGGCACTCAAAAGCAAAATTATATTTGGCATTTATGCAATATTCGTAACGGAGAATCGGTTGATGTGCCTTATCAACCACGAATCAAAAGTAATGACTTGGCAGGTGTTTACTATGCTGTAATGGATGGTCTAGGTATTGCAGATCTTCCTTTTTTAACTGTTGAATCTGAAATTCGTAAGGGCACACTTGTTCATATTCTTCCTGACTGGAAGTCAAATATTGGCATGCTACAACTGGTTTATGTGTCCCGAAAAGGCCAACGTCTGGTGGTCGAGAAACTCATTGAAACACTGATTGAAGAACTCAGACGTTTACCCGAAAGCCATGAAGGGTATTTGCCGACTTAAATAAAAAAACCGGTCATGAATGGGCATGACCGGTTTTTTGTGAAACATCACATACAGCATAACTGCATGTTTTCGTTCAGAACAAAACGAACTTGCTTTGTTCCTTACTCAGATAAGTCTACGCAGAGGTATTTCATTTCGACATATTCTTCGATGCCGAATTTTGAACCTTCACGACCTAGACCTGACTGTTTTACGCCACCAAACGGAGCAACTTCGTTTGAAATCGCGCCCGTGTTAATGCCGACCATACCGTACTCAAGTGCTTCACCCACACGCCATTGACGCGCTGTGCTTTGAGTAAACAAATAAGCAGCTAAACCAAACTCAGTATCGTTCGCCATCGCCACTGCTTCATCTTCAGTTTTAAAGCGGAATAGCGGTGCAAGCGGACCAAAAGTTTCTTCTTTAGACACTTTCATGTCTTGCGTTACGCCAGTTAAAACTGTTGGTTCAAAGAAAGTACCGCCAAGTGCTGAACGCTTACCACCAATACGAACTGTTGCGCCTTTCTCTGTTGCATCTGCAATATGAGACTGAACTTTTGCAATCGCATCTTCATCAATTAAAGGCCCTTGAGTTGAACCTTCTTGACGGCCATCACCAACTTTCAATTTAGACACGGCTTCGACTAAACGGTCTGCCAACGCATCGTAAATACCATCTTGAACATAAATACGGTTAGCGCAAACACAAGTCTGACCGCTGTTACGATATTTACTTGCCATAATGCCCTGAACTGCTTGTTCAAGATTAGCGTCGTCAAATACCACAACTGGCGCGTTACCACCGAGTTCAAGTGAAAGCTTTTTGATGGTTGGCGCACATTGTTGCATCAGGATACGGCCAACTTGTGTTGAACCTGTAAAGCTTAACTTACGAACAATATCGCTTTCGCATAGTGTTTTGCCTACTTCAACCGCATCACCACTAATGTTAATTAAAACATCAGCTGGTAAACCTGCCTGTAACGCCAATACTTCAAGTGCATAGGCAGTTAACGGTGTTTGCTCTGCTGGTTTAACCAACATTGAACAACCCGCAGCAATCGCTGGACCTGCTTTACGCGTAATCATGGCAGCTGGGAAGTTCCACGGCGTAATGGCAGCAGTTACTCCAATCGCTTGTTTAATCACGAGCAAACGTTGGTTTGGCAAGGTAGGTGTTAAAACTTCACCATCAACACGGCGAGCTTGCTCGGCAAACCAGCGAATGAATGATGCTGCATAACCAATTTCACCACGTGCTTCTGCCAATGGTTTACCTTGCTCAGCTGTTAAGATTTGAGCCAGATTTTCTTTGTGCTCAAGCATGAGGTTGTACCATGCCAATAACACATCAGCACGCGCCAAAGCAGTTTGCTTTTTCCAAGCAGCTTGCGCTTTTGCTGAACGGTTAATTGCGGCTTCAACTCCTGCACGGTCATAGGTTTTTACCCATGCCAAAGTTTCACCTGTAGCAGCATCATTAACTTCGATATAGTCATTTGATGCAGGTGCGTCTAATGAAATATCAGGATGTTTTAATAAATACTGCAAATTATTTTGAATCATGCAGATTGCTCCATTGCTTTTGCACTACCTGCTTTTAGTGTCGCAAAACCTTGTTTCAAGATATCAAGACCTTGACGGAATTGCTCAGCAGGAATGGTTAATGGATATAAGAAACGAATTACATTACCGTATTTACCACAAGTAAGAAGTAACAACCCGTTTTCCATTGCATAGTTTTGTACAACTTTTGCTTGTTCAGCCGTTTCAAGTTCTACTGCAACCATTGAACCTAATGCACGAATATCGGTTACTACGTCACCTGTTGCTTGCTGAATATCTTTAAGCGTAGCAACTAATTCAGCGCCTAATTCATTTGCACGGTCGCATAAGTTTTCTTCTTCAATCGCGTCAATCACGGCATGCGCAGCTGCAACTGCAATCGGGCTACCTGCGTAAGTCCCACCTAGACCACCTGGGTTTGGTGCATCCATCACTTCTGCACGGCCAACAACACCTGAAATAGGGAAACCGCCGCCCAAGCTTTTCGCCATCGTGATGAGGTCTGCTTTAGTCTCGTAATAGTTCATTGCGAACAATTTACCAGTACGGGCAAAACCAGATTGCACTTCGTCAGCCACAAGTAAAATGCCGTGCTTATCGCAAATTGCGCGTAAACGTTTTAAGAACTCAGCTGGTACCACATTGAAACCGCCTTCACCTTGTACTGGCTCAAGTACGATTGCCGCAACATCATGTGGTGCAATATCTTCACTGAAAATATCTTCAACACTTTCGATCGCTGCATCTACTGAAATACCTTTAGCAGGTACAGGGTAACGTGCGTGGAATACACCCGCTGGCATTACACCAAAGTCACGTTTGTAAGGTGCGGTTTTACCTGTCATTGCCATCGTCATAAATGAACGACCGTGGAAACCGTTACCAAAAGTAATAATGCCGTGACGACCTGTATAAGAGCGAGCAATCTTCACCGCATTTTCAACTGCTTCTGCACCTGTTGTGAAAAACGCTGACTTCGCAGGACCAGCAATTGGCGCACGCTCATTAATACGTTCAGCCAAAGCCACATAGCTTTCATAAGGTGTTACTTGATAGGCAGTATGCGTAAATTTAGTAAGTTGTTCAGTTACTGCTGCAATCACTTTAGGGTGGCGATGGCCTGTATTTAAAACCGCGATACCACCAGCAAAGTCGATAAATTGGTTGCCTTCCTTGTCCCAAAGCGTGGCATTTTCAGCTTTTTCCGCATACCACTGACACATCACGCCTACACCACGTGGAGTTGCTTGCTGTTTACGTGCGTTAAGTGCAGAATGTTGATTATCCATTTGATTCCCTCATATTTTCATCATCAGTTGCAGCTTTGGTTTCTTGCATCCTGTGCTTAATTTTCAGGGTGCTTTACAACGACTGCCTATGCATGTAATTTCGCTCGTCTGACGCCAACTGACGAGAGCCACTTTTTAACTGTAGGAGAGAGCCAATTGCGTAGTTTACTTGGAGATCATTTGCTACAACGACTCCAACAGGACACTGAAGGGAAACTACATCAACGCCTTTTCCGTTGCCTGCGTGGTGCCATTATTGATGGAGTCATCCAGCCCAAGACTCGTCTACCTGCGTCACGTGACTTAGCTAGTGAAATTCATGTTTCTAGAAATACAGTGCTTACAGCCTACGAACAGCTACAAGCTGAAGGCTACTTAGAAGCCCGTACAGGACACGGCACATGGGTTGCCGAAAAATTACCAGAGAGTTTTTTAAATACTCAAAATAAGAAAAAAGTGGTTTCAAGCCCGAAAGTTCAAAGCTCTTATGCGCTATCGCAGCGTGGTTCCAACTTATTGGGTTATGCCGCAGCGTCGCCACACCAATGGGGAGCTTTTGTACCGGGAGCACCCGATGTAACTGAGTTCCCACATCATATTTTTAGTCGTATTCAAGCACGCTTAAGCCGCGAACCCGACATTAACCGCCTGATTTATAGCAATGCAGGTGGATGTATTGAGCTTCGAAGTGCGTTGGCAGATTACTTACGTGTTGCGCGTTCAGTCCAGTGCGATGCAGACCAGATTATTATTACCGAAGGCATTCACCAAGCGATCGACTTAGTCTCGCGTGCGCTCAGTGATATTGGTGATCGAATCTGGCTTGAAGATCCAGCGTACTGGGGAATGCGTAATACCTTACGAATTAATGGCCTCGATATTCAACCCATGCCTGTCGATGCAGAAGGTATTATTCCTGAAGAAAATCCGGCAAAGCCGCCTAAGCTCATTTTTGTCACACCATCACATCAATATCCACTGGGTTCACATTTAAGCCTAGATCGACGACGCAAACTGATTGAAATTGCACGCCAGCATAATAGCTGGATTGTCGAAGATGACTATGACAGTGAGTTTCGTTTCTCAGGTCAACCGTATCCATCATTACAAGGCTTAGAAAATGATGCGCCTGTGCTGTACATGGGCACATTTAGTAAAACCATTTATCCATCTTTAAGAATTGGTTATTTGGTCGTACCTAAGCCGTTATTTTCACCATTACGCATTGTGGCAGCCGAGCTTTATCGTGGGGGCCATTTGCTTGAGCAAAAAGCCTTAGCTGAATTTATTCGTGAAGGCCATTACGAAGCGCATATTCGCCGTATGCGCCTACTTTATGGTAAACGCCGCGACTACTTGGTGAGCTTAATTCAACGTTATCTTGGCCCCGAATTTATTCATGAATATGATGAAGCGGCAGGGTTACATCTGGTTTTAAAACTGCCAAACTCTTGCGATGATGTCGCGATTGCGGCGACTGCGCTTGACCGTGGTGTTAAAGTTCGACCACTTTCACAATACTACATGCAGTCGCATGCACATGCAGAGCGTGGTTTACTGATGGGCTTTGCTTGTGTAAATGAAAAAGATATGGTGATGGCTTTTGGCGTCTTGCTTCAATGCTTACGTGAAGCAGGCGTACCTACGCTGAATTAAAGATTTTTCCATATTAATAAACAAAAAGAGCCTCACAGTGAGGCTCTTTTTTATTTAAAAATTTAAACTAACTTTTCTTCATGGCTATGAGTTAAATGAGTCGCTCTACGCTCTTTCCCCCATCCCAGTTTTTCAGACAGCAAACCGAAGAACACAATAATGCCGAACAATGCAGTGGTGTAAATCACTTCTTTAAAATAGGTGCCTTCAATCAACATAGTCAGAATTGCACCAATAATTGCAAAGATCACTACATAGGTTAAGTAAGGGAACATCCACATTTTAAAGTCAATTTTCACGCCTTCAGCTTCTAACTTTTTACGCATACGAAGCTGAGAATAAGCAATGGTCAGGTACACATACAGTGTTGCTGCACCCGTCGTTAGCATGAAAAAGTCGTAAACATCCATACTCTTAGTTGCAGTTAAAACCACCGCAATTACAGAGAAGAAGCATGACACAATCACACCGACCCACGGACTGCTTTTACTGTTTACAGACCCAAAACTTTTCGGTGCATCGCCACGTTTAGCTAAAGAGAACAACATACGTGAACACGTATAAAGTGCTGAGTTAAAACAACTACATACCGACGTGAGAACCACAAAGTTTACGATATGGCGTGCACCCGGAATACCAAGAGCAGACAGAGTCACACTATAGGTTCCCCAAGTCGAATCTTTCAAAAGTTCATTGTTGTGAGGAATGAGACATACCGCAACGAACATTGAGCCGACATAGAATAAAATAATTCGCCAAACCACCGAGTTCGATGCTTTACGAATTTCTTTAGATGGATTTGCCGATTCTGCTGCCGCTACAGTGACAATTTCAGCGCCAATATAGGCGAACATCACCCCAAGTAAGGCGGTAATAACGGATGAACCACCATTTGGCATAAAGCCTTGAGAGGTTAAATTACTGATACCAGATGCAGCCGGATTGCCCCAAGGCCACAAATGCATGATGGCTAAGCTACCAATCACCAAGAAGATCACAATCGCAATCACTTTGATGAGTGCAAACCAGAACTCAAATTCGCCATAGTTCTTTACGTTCTGCAAATTGACTGCAACCAGTGCACCAATCACGACAGTCATATAGACCCAGATGGGTATAAACGGAAACCAGTTATTTAAAATTTTTCCTGCCACATAGGCTTCCCAGCCCATGAGCATTGCCAGAGTACACCAGTACAACCACCCAATTGAGAAACCTGCCCAACGACCAATTGCGCGGTCCGCATAAGTTGAAAAAGAGCCACTATCGGGGTTTAAAACGGCCATCTCGCCTAACATACGCATGATGAACCAAACGAGTAAACCACCTAAAGCATAGGTTAGGAAAACCACCGGACCGGTGTTGTAGATAATACTGCCTGAGCCAACAAAGAGAGAGCCGCCAATAACCCCTGCAATCGAGATCATGGTTAAGTGGCGTGATTTAAGTCCATGTTTTAAACTTTGGGAGTGATTGGCTTCAGAACCATTTTGATGAACTGCCATATCATTTTCCTTAATATATGGAGGATATCGGCTAGTCTCGGAAATCCTCCGAAGCCAAAAAATATCCCCTAAAAATTTAGCCGTTCTGCTCAACTCCTAAAACAGAAAATTCACTGAGCTTATCCGGCGCTTCCGTATGCATACTTCCAATGGCTTTAATTTGTCGTTTCGGCACTCAAGAAACGAGAGCCATTTTTCGAATAAAAGAGAGAGCCAATTGCAAAATTTATACGCAAAATTGGCTCTTTTTGTCTGAAATACTGGTAAATGGTTTTAAGTTTTTATTATGAAAATAATTAAGTTTTACTTTAATAAGATTGGAATTCTTTAGTTTTGCTCAGAGATTAATAACGCTTTTGTACCTGTTTCCAAGGCTCTAAATATATGCTTTTGATCGGCAGGATAACAAATATAGTCTCCAACACCGAGTTCAACAGCCTCATCAATTAAGCCCACTAAAGCTTTACCTTCGACCACAATAATGTGCTCCACAGAACCAACTGGATGCGGCTCTGACAGTCGGTCTTCGCCCGGCTCAACAATCAATAAATACACATCGCGGCGCGCATGCGGTGGACAAGTCGCCAGTAAAATTGCTTTGTAATTGGCAATTTCAGAGCTCACCGTTGGCCCATCGCCACAGCGAATGACTTGTACCTGATTGCTCGGTTCTTCCATCAGACGTGCAAATGGAATATTCAGTGCCACACAAAGTGCCCATAAGGTTTCAATACTGGGGTTACCTTGCCCTGCCTCTAATTGAGAAAGAGTCGATTTGGCAACGCCCGCACGGCGCGCAACTTCTGCCAACGAAAGCCCTGTTCTTTGGCGTTCACGCGTTAAACCTTTGGCAATAATTTCAATTGGC
Organism: Acinetobacter sp. ABJ-A23_2; assembly: GCF_044538765.1. NCBI lineage: Bacteria > Pseudomonadati > Pseudomonadota > Gammaproteobacteria > Moraxellales > Moraxellaceae > Acinetobacter > Acinetobacter sp. ABJ-A23_2. The sequence goes on along the minus strand of NZ_JBIUCP010000039.1, from coordinate 15,756 downwards.
TGAGACATTCACCACATCCGTTCTATAAAAAAAACGATCGTTCGTTTTGACAAAACAATCAGGCTTATTCATTATAATGGAAAATCGTTCGTTATATCATGCTATGTCTACATACTCTCTGATTAAAAAACTTAGTAAAGACACAACCCGCTCGATTTTCTTTGTGTGTCTAGCAACCAGTGTCGTTGGTATGTCTTTAGGTTCACTCGCTGCAAGTTATGGCTTAGCACTCTGGATCCCACTTTGCCTATCTGTCTTTGTGCTCGCAGGAACTGCCGAATTTATTTTTATTGGTTTCTTGGCTGTAGGTGGTAGCCCAATTGCAGCGGCGATTGCAGGACTACTCGTCAATTTAAGACACTTGCCTTTTGGTATTGCGGTCAATGAACTAATCCGAGGTAAATTCTCTCGATATTTCGGAGCTCATATCATGAATGATGAAAGCGTTTTGTTTGGTATGGCGCAGCCTGATTTTGAGACAAAAAAAGCCGCTTATTGGTTATGTGGTATAGGCATCATGCTGACTTGGCCACTCGGTGTCACTGCGGGTTATTTTATTGGAAGTGCTATTCCAGACCCAAAAACATTTGGCTTAGATGCCATTTTCCCAGCTATTTTAATTGCACTTACTTTTAATGCTTTAAAGAATAAATCTACTCGAAAAGCTGCATTTGCAGGGTCAACTTTAGCGCTGATCACCACGCCCTTTTTGGCCTCAGGGCTTCCGATTCTGATTTCGCTTTTTGGCTTGATATGGGGTAGAAAGAAATGAGTCAACAATTACTGATTATTGTAGGTATAGCCCTACTTGCACTAGGTACTTATAGTATTCGTTTTGCTGGTTTTCACTTGGGTGCCAAGTTCTCTTTTTCTGAAAAATACCAAGTTTTACTATCAAACGGCGCCACCGTTTTGCTCTGTGCGATTGCGGTGACCACTACATTTTTTGAAGGTCAACATTTCGCAGGTTTCGCACGTATATTTGGGGTGGCACTAGCGCTGTTCTTGGTTTGGAAAAAAGTACCACTGTTATTGGTGATTTGTTTGGCAGCCGTTGGCACGGCACTTCTACGTTTGCTGGGAATTGAATAATAAAAAAGGCGAGATAAACTCGCCTTTTTTTAAACTTTTGATTAGAACGGTAAATCGTCGTCTAAATCAGCTGGTGCAGATGCTGGTTGTTGTGGCGCTTTAGGAGCGAAACCACCACCTTGTGGGCTGTTGCCACCATTACCGAAACCACCTTGTCCACCATAACCACCGCCATTGTTTTGACCGTAGCCACCACCTTGGTTGTTGTTTTGATAACCGCCACCTTGTTGAGGTGCGTTAAAACGTGGTTGGTTAAAATCATTACCGCCAGCGAAACCTTGTTCACCTTGTTGACGAGCATCTAACATTTGCATCTGGTCGCCACGGATTTCTGTCGTGTAACGTTCTTGACCATTTTGGTCTGTCCACTGACGTGTACGTAATGAACCTTCGATATAAACCTTAGAACCTTTACGCAAAAATTGCTGAGCAATTTCTCCTAAACGGTTATGCAAAACAATACGGTGCCATTCTGTTTGTTCTTTACGTTCACCTGACGTTTTATCGGTCCAAACTTCACTTGTCGCGATTGAAAACTGGGTTAACGAGCCCCCATTTGGAAAAGTTTTTGTTTCAGGATCACGACCCAAAGTACCAACCAAAATAACCTTATTTACACCACGCATTAGCTGTCTTCATCCTATTCATTTCTATGTTTTACTTTATAAGAGTTATGCTTAAATGGCTACCTCTTTACCAAACAACTGCGTTAAATCACGTCGTGCAGCATCATCAAGAGACTGTTTATCGACTTTAATATAAGCAACTTGCTGGTCAGGCATCACCACAACTTCTTCAATACCACGAATTGCCAATAGCTGTGTGGTCCACTCATTCACCTGTTGCACTTGCGGCAATGGCAACACAATCGATGACAAATACCGCGGCTGAGCTAAACCAAAACTAATTAGCAACCATATTATAGCAATCCCTGCTAAGACACTCCATCCAATCGCAGTATTATGTAACATCAATAATTGACCACCCAAGGTACCACCAAAAAAAGCACCTAAGAACTGGCTACTGGCATTTACACCCATAGCGGTGGCCTTCGACTGAATTGGAGCCGACTTTGACAACCAAGAAGGCAATAAAGCTTCCATCACATTAAAAGCAATAAAGAAAATACCGAGGCCTGCAAGCAGAACATATTTAGACTGATAACCAAATATAAGGAGTAGCAAACCCGCAATAATGCCTGTAATGGCTGTTAAGAAGATTCCTCGCATTTTGCGATATTTTTCAGCGAGGATAATGCTAGGAAATGCAAAAAATAAACTAATCACCAAAAGTGGCAAATACACTAAACCGTGGCTTGCTAAAGGAATATGTGCGAACTCGATAAGCTGTGAAGGCACATAAATAAACATGGCAGTCAGCAATAAATGCAATGCAAAAACCGAAACATGTAAACGGTTTAAATCACCCATTTGAATGACTTGCTTAAGCTGTGCCATGTAGCCTTGCTGATAGTTACGATGATGGCGAGTTACTTTAGGTACAAGCAATAACATCGCAATCGCAATCAAGCCCATAATGGTCGTGACAAAGAATAATCCAGAAATACCAACAATGCTGGTGAGCCAAGGTCCAAGGCTAAACGCCACTACAAAAGACAGACCAATACTCATACCCATGGCAGCCATGGCTTTAGTACGCTGCTCTTCACGTGTGACATCGGCTAAAAGCGCCATGACAACTGCTGAAACTGCACCTGCACCAGCGATGGCACGGCCAATAATTACGCCATAAATCGTGTCTGATAAACCCGCAATTGCTCCACCAATAGCAAAGAGCAGTAGGCCAAATACTACAAGTGGTTTACGGCTAAAACGGTCAGCCAGTAAGCTAAATGGAATTTGTAAAATAGCCTGACTTAAGCCATAAACACCCACAGCTAAACCAATGAGTGCCGGAGTCGCATATTGATATGACTGCCCGACTACAGAAAAAACCGGAATAATCATGAACAAACCCAACATGCGTAGCGCAAAAATACTACTTAAAGCAAAAGTTGAGCGGCGTTCCAAAGCATTCATCATATCAATACACGTTATCAAACTAGGCAAATTATAAGCCGATTCGTTTCTAAAAATACGGGAGAGATGATTTAAAATAACGATTTCGGCTGAAAAAAATAAAGAGGCATTTAGCCTCTTTATTCTATCGAACTTTACTGAAAATTAGCTTAAGACGACTCTTGTTCGCGTTTCGCATATTGGATAGATGCAATCACTGCCCATGCAATAAATGCAACACCAATGAGGCCTGTCACGACTTCCGGTATATGTAAACCTGTACCACTTGCAATCATAATGAAAGCCAAAGCACCAATCGCATAATGGGCACCATGCTCTAAGAACACGTAAGCATCTAGCGTACCTTTTTCAACAAGATAAACCGTCATTGAACGCACAAACATTGCACCAATTGCAAGACCCAACATAATCACGACAACGTCGCTGGTAATTGCAAATGCACCAATTACACCATCAAAACTAAATGATGCATCTAACACTTCAAGGTATAAGAAACCGCCCAAACCGGCTTTAATCACACCAGAAGCAGCGCCTGAACCATCTTGCATGACTGCATTACCATCTTCATCAATTTCAGGTTCGCCGCCCAATAAATGGCTAAGAACTTGCACACCAATGTAAACCACAATGCCCCAAACGCCAGCCATGGTTACAGCTAAACGTTCATGATCTTCAACATAGCCAGCCATTACAATTAAAGCGATGAGTGCAATAAAAACAGACATTGCCGGTACGTTAGCCAAGTCAGATAATTTGACTTCAAGCCATCTAAACCAATGCGTTTCTTTCTCTTCGTCAAAGAAGAAGTTTAAGAAAACCAACAATAAGAATGTTCCACCGAAAGCTGAGATTTCAGCGTGATGAGCCATTAAACGTTCAGAATAAGTTTTTGGATCATTGAGTGCCATTTTAGCAACTTCAATAAAGCCCATATCGGCAGTCATAGAAACGATCAAGACAGGGAAAATCAAACGCATACCAAAAACGGCGATTAAAATACCGACTGTCAAAAAGATCATTTTCCAGAAATGATCCCACCCACGAAGTACCGATGCATTTACGACAGCATTGTCAAAAGATAATGAAACCTCCATTACAGCTAAAATTGCAGTAATGGTTAAAGCTTTAAGCATGGTAGACACGCCTGCTTCAGGTCCATGGGTAAAACCCCAGTAAGCGGCGAGTGCTAAACACACCACCGTAAAAAATATCGAAAATCGGAAATGCTTCATGGATCAGACCTATACCAAGAACTAAATTTAATCTTTCTTAAAAACCGCGGCTATTATATCGATAATTAACCACAAAACGATGTTGTTTTATGCCGTTATTACCTTTACTTTATCCCTATGTTTAATAAAGAAATTTATAATATTTAATTAACTTATTAATCGTATTAAATATTTTCTTGCGATATATCTACCATTATTATTTTTGTATTTTAAAATTGATTTAAAATCCGCTTCAGCTGTCTTATTTTAAATGGAATGATTTTATGCTTTTTTCTCAAGAACTCTGGCAACGTAATTTAAATTTATATCAAAAAATTCTCGACCTTCCTTTTAATCAGGAACTTGCTAACGGTACTTTAGATAAAGAAGCTTTTTGTCATTATGTCATTCAAGATGCTCAATACCTTGTGGCTTATGGCCGCGTACTGGCTGTTGCGGCAGCAAAGGCGTTTGAAGCTGACGATATTATGCAATTTTCAGATGCCGCTAAAATTGCAATTGTGGTTGAACGCAGCTTGCATGATGACTTTATGAAAAACTTTGGGGTAACCAAAGAAGAATTTAAAAATACACCATTAACTTTAGCAGGCCATCATTACACTTCATTTTTAACAGCAACGGCTTGGTCTGAGAGTTACCCTGTTGTACTCGCTGCCCTTTTACCTTGCTTCTGGATTTATGCCGAAGTCGGTAAAGATATTGTAAGTAAATCAATTCCTAATAACCCTTACCAAGCATGGATTGATACCTATGCAGGCGAAGAGTTCCATACTGCTGTTCGTAATGTGATTGCCACAGTAGATAAAGTGGCCGCACGCTGTGATGCAGACACATTAGAGAAAATGCATGCCGCTTACACGATGGGTGCAAAACTTGAGTGGTTATTTTGGGATAGCGCCTACCACCAAAGACAATGGTTAGGTTTAGACCATATTTAAAACTTTAAAAGAATCGATCAGTTTGTTCATACCTGTTCGATTCTTAATAAAATGCGAGATAAATATGTATATCGGCGAATTAGCATCTTTAACTGGAGCTACTCCTAAAGCCATTCGACATTATGAAAAATTAGGCTTGCTACCAGTTGCAAAAAGAAAAGGAAATTATCGTGTTTATGAAGAGATTGATGTTAAATCAGTTAAGATGATTCGTCTTGCACAAGCTGTAGGATTTAGCCTTTCTGAGCTTTATGAGTTGTCAGCTTTAAAATATAAAAATAATCGCTTTCCAGTAGAAATTGCTCAACAGCTTATTCAAAAAAAGAATCAACAAATTATTGAACAAAAAGAAGCATTAAATCGTTTACAAGAAGATTTAAAACAACTGGAAGATGAGATTATTGAAACTTATATTACCAGTAAAATTTCTGCTTAAAATGATGCATAAAAATCTAAAAATAGCTTTTGAATTTAGCGCTTGACTCTGCCCTTAGGGACAAGGTTTATCGTAAGGACTTCATGTATTACGGATAAATAAAATGAGCGCTCATCTTTCTACATTTAAAAATTCAACAGCATTAATTACAGGCGCATCTTCAGGAATAGGTAAAGCGTATGCTCAAAAAATTGCATCTTTAGGAATCCACCTGATTTTAACAGCGCGCTCCGAACAAAAACTAAATGATTTAGCCGATGAACTTAGAAAAAAATATAGCGTAAATGTTGAGGTGATTGTTTTAGATTTAGCTCAACCCGATTCAGCTCAGACCTTATTTAATGAAGTACAGGCGAGAAAATTATCGGTAGAAATTTTAATTAACAACGCAGGATTTGGTAAATGGACCAAGTTCCTAGATCAATCGCTTTCTACCTATCAAGAAATGATTACACTTAACATCAGCAGCGTAACGTCTTTATGTTATCTGTTTTTGCCACATATGCTTTCGAACAAAAAAGGCATCATGATTAATATTTCATCGACAGGTGCCTTCCAACCTCTCCCTTATATTGCTGTCTATGGCGCAACTAAATCTTATGTATTGCAGTTTACTGAAGCTCTTGCAGGGGAATATGGCTCTTCGGGTGTTAAGTTTATCGCTGTTTGTCCAGGCAATACCGAAACCAATTTTACTCAAGTCGCAAATGCCGATACCAGCGGTATGAAAAGCTCTACGGTAGATGACGTTGTCTCTGCAACAGTTAGAGCGTTAGATAAAAATAAAGCAACAGTAGTGGTGGGTTGTAGTAATTATTTAACGTCTCAATTGCCCCGCATTCTTTCCCGCAAAAAAATGATCAATTTAGTCGAAGGCATGCTCAGAACGCGTATTGTTGAGCAATCATAAAAAATGCTTCAATTTAAAAGATTAAGGGATTTCTCTTAATCTTTTAATGCTGAAATAGCTGCCAGCCATAAATTAAACCTGCCGCAGCGACCACCCAACAAAGGGTTGCCAACCCTAGACACGACCACATCGACATGCGTGTTGCGAGCATATAAACAGCCACTAAATAAATGGCATAAGGAATAAGTGACCATAGACCAAACAGAGCCGTTTTTTGTAATGCCTCGGCCCCTTTTTGCTGATAGACAATCACATGAGCAATCAAAGCAAAGGTAGGAAAAAGCGGAACCAAACCTGCAATATAAAATGCCTTACTTTTCGATAAAATCGAAATAATGAGGACAACCCCAGCCCCCAACATACATTTTAAAAATAACGCCCACATACACTGGTCCTATCTGGCCATTTCCATATTAAAACGCTGTATTGTGCGCTTTTTAAAGAAAATTAACAGCGACTAAAGCAATCAAAGCTGGAACTGCCTGAATATAAATAATCTTTTTACTGGCAGTCAGCCCGCCATAAATACCTGCAATCAGTACACAGCCTAAAAAGAAGTTGGCAATTGATGTCGCAAACGGTGCATCAGCCAATAAAGACCAAAATAAACCCGCCGCTAAAAAGCCATTATAAAGCCCTTGGTTTTGTGCCATCACTTTGGTGAGCTTTGCTTTTTCAGCATTATTTCCAAAGGCTTTCATGCCATAAGGTTTATCCCACAAAAACATCTCTAACACTAAAATATAGACATGTAATATCGCGATAAGCGCAATGAATATTTGTCCGATCATATAGTTTTCCTTTTTATTTTAAAGATATGAAAAAAGATCAGTCTCTCGACTGATCTTTTAGTGTGTTACGGTTTTAACAACACCTTGCCTTGGCGAGCACCTTGTGTTGCTCTTTGGGCAGCTGTTTTAATCTCATCAAAACTAAATACACCTTCTACAGGTAGGATTAATTTTTTCTGAGTTGCTAAAGTTAATAACTCAACAATTAGTTCCTTTTTACGAGCTGCTGGCATTTCTTTGTTGACCACACTCGCCCAGAAGCCTTTTACTGTTGCTTGTTTAAAAATCAAATCACCCGATGAAATTTGCATGGTTTCACCAGTCATACTGCCAAACGAAACGAGCAAGCTATTTTCACTGAGTAAATTCAGCATTTCACCACTTGCGCTGCCACCAATCGAGTCCACACCAGCAATCAGCGGTTGTTCACCGTGAAGTTGTTTAACCTGCTCTTTCCAGTTAGGTTGATCAGTCGCAACAACATGTTGAATACCTAATGCTTGCATCTCTGCAATTGCGTCGGTACGACGAACCAGATTAATCACTGGTAAACCACGTGCCTGAGCAATCATGGCAACTGTTTTACCTACTGCACCATTCGCCGTGTTTTGAATGAGCCATTGACCCGGTTGAACATTTACAAAGTCGAGTAGCATGAGAGCACTAATTGGCATACCAATCAGCTGTGCTGCTGTTTCATCATCAATTTCATTATTGAGTGGAATAAGCCCTTGCGCTGGTGCAATAAAGTATTCAGCCCAACTGCCATGCACAGCCGCCACTGCAATACGCTGCCCTACTTGTACATGAGTAACGCCTTCACCCAAAGCATCAACAATACCAACGGCTTCACTACCACCAATCGCGGGTAAAGTTGGCTTGTAGCCATAGCTTCCACGTACTGTCCATACATCATGATTATGAATCGGAGACATGATGGTTTTAATACGCACTTCGCCTGCTTTTGGTTCTGGCTTTGGCATATCCGCCTGCTCTAAAACGTCTACAGGTTCGCCAAAATTACCATGGATAATACTTCGCATTCTTTATTCCTCTATCGGTTTTAAGAGTTGTTGGGTCGTTTCTAAAGCTAGATGTAGATGTGCTTTGTCTTGAGACAATTTTGTGAGTAAAGCGGCACCCAACCATAACTGATACATGACTTGCGCAGTTTTCAAAGGATCAATATGTTTTGGAATTGATCCTTCTTGTTGCCCTTCTTTGAGTAGTAAAGCTAGACGCTGCGTTAATTTGTGCACACCGTCATTTAGAATTTGACGCATATCTTCTGATAAGTCCGAAACTTCGGCTGCCAATTTCACAATCAAGCAGTTTTCAGCCCAGCTACCATGGACCGGATCATCAATCCACGCCTGCCATAAAGCCATTAAACGGGCATGGGCACTTTGCTCACTGTGCTGCCAAAGCTGTTCCATACGAACTTTATAGTCCGCCATGTATTGCTCTAACAATGCACAACCGAAAGCCTCTTTCGAAGCAAAGTAGTGATAGAACGAACCTTTGGGTACGTCACAAGCCTTTAAAATTTCTTGCAAACCAACACCGACAAATCCTTTGTGTAATACCAGCTCAAAGCTCGTATCCAAAATATGCTGTCGCGTGGTTTCGCTTTTATTTAATCGTTTCATGCAGACACCATACTCCACTATTAGACCAGTCGTCTAGTAAAATTATGTTGCTCAATAAAATTTGCTAAGAAGTAGAAATCAAAAGAAAGGAATGTTAAAAATACAACCTGCTTATTTAAACAAATTTTGTCGATTGTCGTTTAACCGTCACAATTTGTCGCTTTAAATCATTTTGTACCACTTGAACAATTTTAAATCGTTATCATATATAGGGTCTGTTGTTTATAAATAGCCACATCTCCCTGTGCTAATCAAAACAACACCTAAATTTTCATTAATACATAATTGAGATGTTTTATGAGCCAAAGTCATATCCGTATTCGAGGCGCACGTACCCATAATTTAAAAAATGTGTCTCTCGATATTCCACGCGATAAGTTTGTGGTAATTACGGGGTTATCAGGTTCAGGAAAATCTTCTCTTGCCTTCGATACCCTGTACGCCGAAGGACAACGCCGTTACGTCGAATCGCTTTCGGCCTATGCTCGCCAGTTTTTATCGCAAATGGAAAAGCCAGAAGTCGACTCGATTGAAGGTTTATCTCCAGCGATTGCCATTGAGCAAAAGTCTACGAGTCATAACCCACGTTCAACGGTAGGTACGATTACCGAAATTTATGACTATTTGCGTTTGCTTTATGCACGTGTCGGTACGCCATATTGCCCTGAACACGACTTGCCGATGGTTGCGCAAACTATTTCTGAAATGGTCGATGCTGTAAAAACACTTGAAGAAGGCACAGCACTCATGTTGCTTGCCCCTGTTGTTCGTGAACGTAAAGGTGAATACAGCAACCTGTTCGAGCAACTACAAGGTCAAGGTTTTGTTCGTGCCCGTGTTGATGGTGAAATCATTGATATTGATACACCACCCGAACTCGACAAAAAGAAAAAGCATACCATCGAAGTTGTCGTTGACCGCTTTAAAGTGCGTGAAGACTTAGGTAACCGTATTGCAGAATCATTTGAAACTGCACTGCGTTTAGGTGGCGATATTGCTGTTTTGTCATGGATGAATGGCGAACATCCTGATCGCGTTTTTTCTGCGAAGCATTCATGCCCTGAGTGTGATCGTGCAGTCGCAGAGCTTGAACCTCGCTTATTTTCATTTAACAACCCGTTCGGTGCCTGCCCTGTTTGTGATGGCTTAGGTACACGCAGTCATTTTAGTTCTGAAAAGCTCATTCCTAACCCTGAGCTAGCAATTAGTGAAGGGGCTATTCGTGGATGGGATCGTCAACGTCCATATTACTATTCGATGCTACAAAAAGTTGCCGATCATTTTGGTTTTCAACTTGATACGCCTTGGAACAAGCTAGATAAAGACACTCAAAAGAAATTCTTACAAGGCACTGGCAAAGAAAAAGTCGATTTAAGTTATATCGACGAACGTGGCCGTAAACATACTCGCGTACAACCGTTTGAAGGGATTTTACCGCACCTTGAACGTCGTTACCGTGAAACAGAAAGTAACTATGTACGAGATGATTTAGCCCAATACCTTTCTAATGCAGCGTGTGATGCATGTGATGGCTCACGTCTAAATGAAATTTCACGCCATGTTCGCGTTAAAGATAAAACGATTGCCGACATTACTCGCATGTCGATTGGTGATGCTGAAAGTTATTATCAAGATTTAAATCTTGAAGGCGCTAAAGGTGAAATCGCCGATAAAATCTTTAAAGAGATTCGTGAACGTTTGCATTTCTTGGTGAGTGTTGGACTTAACTATTTAAGTTTAGCTCGTTCTGCCGAAACATTATCGGGCGGTGAAGCACAGCGTATCCGTTTAGCTTCACAAATTGGTGCAGGCTTGATGGGTGTGATGTATGTCCTTGATGAACCTTCTATTGGCTTGCATCAACGCGATAATGATCGTTTATTACAAACGCTGATTCGCTTACGTGATTTAGGTAATACAGTATTAGTCGTTGAACACGATGAAGATGCTATTCGTGCAGCCGACCATATTATTGATATCGGGCCGGGTGCGGGTGTACATGGCGGTGTGATTATTGCTGAAGGAACTTATGATGAATTGGCTAAACATGCCGACTCACTCACAGGACAATACCTTTCTGGCAAACTCAAAATCGAAGTGCCAAAAAAACGCACTGAGTCGCCACGTCCAGATGAAGTCATCAAACTTTCAGGTGCAGCAGGCCACAACTTAAAAAATGTCGATTTAACCATTCCACTTGGCATTATGACCTGTGTGACTGGCGTTTCAGGTTCGGGTAAATCAACACTAATCAACCGTACTTTGCTTCCATTAGCAGCTACACAACTCAATGGCGCAACGACCTTAACAGCTGAAAAGTTTGACTCAATTGATGGACTTCAACATCTAGATAAAGTTGTTGATATTGACCAAAGCCCAATTGGACGTACACCACGCTCTAATCCTGCAACGTACACAGGTCTATTTACACCAATCCGTGAGTTATTTGCACAAACCCCAGAGGCAAAAGCCCGTGGTTATAGTGCTGGTCGTTTCTCGTTTAACGTGAAAGGCGGACGCTGTGAAGCCTGTGAAGGCGACGGCATGATTAAAGTCGCAATGCACTTCTTACCAGACATGTATGTACCTTGCGATGCATGTCATGGCAAACGTTATAACCGTGAAACGCTTGAAGTGGGTTATAAGGGCAAAAACATTTCTGATGTTTTAGAAATGACGGTTGAAGATGCTGCCGAGTTCTTTAGTGCAATTCCAGTCATCCACCGCCGCTTAGAAACCTTAACTCAGGTAGGCTTAGGCTATATTCGTTTAGGTCAGGCTGCTACTACACTTTCTGGTGGTGAAGCACAGCGTGTAAAACTCGCACGTGAGTTAGCTAAACGAGATACGGGTAAAACTTTATATATCTTAGATGAACCAACAACAGGTCTACATTTCCACGATATTGCCAAGTTACTCGATATTTTGCATGAGCTACGCAACAAGGGTAATACCATTGTGGTGATTGAACATAACCTTGATGTCATTAAAACAGCCGACTGGGTTGTTGACTTAGGTCCAGAAGGTGGTTCGGGCGGTGGTATGATCATTGCCGAAGGTACACCTGAACAAGTGGCTGAGGTTGAAATTTCCCATACGGGACGTTTCTTAAAACCGATGCTTAAATAAAGTTTAATTAAATTAGGCTAGAAGGTTAAATGACCTCTAGCCTAATTATTATTCACCTAATTCTTCTTCTAAACTCTCTAAACGACCATAATTAAATTTATGTGCGGGAATAAAAATATAATCTAATTCTGAAGTATTTATAAAAATTGTCCTATGATATCCCTCTGTAGGTAAATAGATAATTTCGTCTGCATCTTCTGGATCTATTTCAAGACAGGAAAAAGCCTCATACAACTTGCGATCCTCAAACATCGGCTCTCTTCTCATTTTTCCATTAGTAAATTGCCATTGAATTTCTGTTGCTCTGGCATACAATTTTTTTAATTGTTTAGATGCATCTCTTTTAACCTTTTCCCTATCTTCCTTCTTTATATGATCTTGTTCAATTAATGCATCTAACTCTTCTTCGGTTAAAAGTATTTTCTTTACATAGTTTTTTACTTTTTCTTCACTTATTAGATCTTTTACATACTCTAAACACTCAATATTCTCTATAACCAGCCATTCCTCATCTTCAATTCTATCCAATCCTAACCAATCTTTATATTTTTCAGGACCAAAAGTATCAAATGCTTCACTTGAGAGATAAACATCTTGTATTGAAGCTCGACGAATAAAGGCGATTCTATTATCTAAAGATTCAACAACTATAAAGTCGCCTTTACTATTCAATCGATAGTGTAGTCTAGATCTTTCAGCCTCAGTAATTGGAAATAAAAGCCCTTTTCCAGATCTGAAATGAAATGCTATTTCTCCAAAATATGTATTTTCATCACTAATCTCATCATGAATTCCTAAATTATCAAAAGGTCGAGGATTACCAAGTATTTCATCTACAGTTGAATTTAGAATTTTCGCTAATTTTGCTTGCTTACTCTTAGGAATAGAGGCAGCTCCAGATTCCCAACGTTGATAATTAGGTTGGCTGACTCCCATAGCTTCTGCAACTGCAGTTTGAGTCATCATGTTTGCTAGACGAACTTTTTTTAAAGCTGATAATTTCATTGTTAAAAGTTATACGTATAAATTATACAAAAAGTTATACTCTATTTAAAACTATGTCAATCCGCTGAAAACAAAGTCAAAAATTCAACTATAAAAATGGATAGAATATTTCATAAGATAAAATTAAAAGAAAACCAAATAATTAATTGAAAATATTATTAAAAAACAGAATTTTGAATTCTAATGGTAAGGTAAGAAAATCTGCATACACAAATTAAGTTATATAAATTCTTTTATGAAATAGTAATAAGACCTTATCCCTCTACAACATTTCGTCCCCGAGCTTTAGCTTTTAAAAGTGAACGGTCTGCTTTTTCTAACAGTTCCATCCAGCTTGTTGCTCCAATCGCAAAACCAATACTGACCGATACATGCAATTTTTCATGCGTATTAGATAAATCAACTTCTTCTAAAGAAATCGCAATACGAATTTTTTCAGCCAAGAGACGTGCATCTAAAAATGGTATCTGTTCTAATAAGATTAAGAACTCATCGCCACCATAACGAACGATTAAATCCGAAGCGCGCACATTCACTTTTAATTGATCTGCAATACGTTTAATCACTTGATCACCGACAATATGACCATATTGATCATTCACATCTTTAAAGCGATCTATATCAATAATCATTAAACAAGTTTGTGAAAATTTTTGAGGGTAGCTCTCTACAATTTTTAAATATTCAGATAAGGCCAAACGATTGGATACACCTGTTAAAGGGTCTGTATTTGCAATATTTTTAAGTTGGAATTCAAAAGCATCTCGCTGCTTAAGCATTCTTTGTAAACGGTCAATCGCTTCAAATAGTGAAATAAACTCACCCTTTTTAGGATTCAACTCATCTACTGGATAATCTTTGCTATGAGACAAATCAAGAATTAAGGTACGGGCCTGAATAAGAGGTTCAAATACCCTTCTCTTTGCATAAATTAAGGTAAGTAAAGCAGCCGCTAACGATATGCTAGAAATGAGCAAAGTCAGAAAGAATTTCTTTTTTGCCAAATAATTTTCTTGAGAAGCGATAAAGACACTTTTATTAAGTAGAAAGTTTTGTAAATCGATGACTGTTGTAAATTTATCAACGATTTGGTCTGTTAGTTCAGTTCCATTTAAATGATAAACCTCATGTTTTTGGCTTTCTTCTAAAAGTTGACCAACAATAGGCACGCCTTTATCTAAAAATTCCGTTTTAACTCTCGCGTAAAGGCGATGATATTCTGGAGTCTTGGCCTGCTCAGACTGTAGCGTATCTACAAGTGCCCATAAGTACCGAGCTTGCTGTTGAGTCTGCAAAGAGCGCGCCCGATTATCATTGGGTATGGTTTCTTTAAACGTCACTGGTGCAATAACATTAGATGCGGTGCGACCGGCCTGATCACGCATATCGGTTAATACAACAATCAAAGTAAAATAGTTATTAATTTGGCTATCTTTACTTTTTAACTGCAACATAAGCTTTTGCAAAATTTCTCGGCAACTATCCCAAGCACCGAACATCCCCAAAATTGCATGATCGAATTGCATAGAGGTTCGTGCTTGTTCAGGTGTTGCAGCATAATAGTCGACGACAGCCCGCGCCTGCTTCAAATCATCTCTAAATTTAGTATCTAAAGTATTTGCTAAATCAGAGTAGCCTTCTTCCTTTAAAATACGAATAGTTTCATTAATTTGCTGATCGACAGTAAGTCGATATTCTTTTAGCTTCTTCTGATTTTTTAAAAAGTCGGCAGCGTTACTCGACATTAATTTATTTGCCGGTGCACGTTCTTTAGATACCTTATTTGCAACTTCAGCAATCGATTTTAAGCTTTTGATTTCGACCAAAGCTTGTTTAGTTTTTAAATACTCTTGATAACTGCTGACAATAAGAGGCACAGCCATAAACAGTAAGGACAGAATAATGACCAACATGAAGAAAAATAGTCGATTACTGATATGTTCTGAACGTAATCCTGACATTTCTAGCTGGTACTCCGTAAATGTCCTACCATCATCACTACTATAGAATGAAGTAATTAACTCGCATCCTAGCACTTTAATGAGCAGAAGTTCAGCAACAAAGTTTGAATAACGCAATATACGCATTCATTGTTGGTATTTCATAAAAATCTGATCGAAAGAGCAAATGATGGCTATAGCAAAACTCCATTTTACAGCTGAAGTAAATTTCGCAATCCTATAAAAAGATTCTTTTTCCTCTTGGATGCCACTCCCAGCATCCGAAACCCAGCGCTAAGCTGGGTTCTTTTTATACAAACTAAAAAGAAGAAATTTCATGTAATTTTTTTAACAAATGTTAATGTTTTCTTATAGATAAAAAAAAGCTCAACCTTGGGGAAAGCTGAGCTCGTAAAGTCTGATGTGATAACACATCGTATCTGGGAAAGCACTGCTAACTATAAAAATGTTAGATAGTGAACTTTGCAATTGAATTGTGTGACTTATCTCTAATTTTGTAAAGTTGATTAAATTGATCAGAATTAATTTTTTAATCGTTTTTTTGATTTAAAAACGTATTTTTTTTGCCTTATTC